>NZ_PSVX01000043.1:0-36041 GCF_002932695.1 Rathayibacter sp. AY1D2
GGGTCGCGGGAGGGACGGCCCGGTCGTGCACGATGCGCCAGTCGTAGTCGCGCCAGCTGGTCGCCTTCTGCAGCGAGCGGCGGATCGCGACCGCGACGGCCTCGGGCGTGAAGCCGAGCAGGACCGCGTCGGCCGGGAGCGCCTGCCGGATGGCGGCGGCGATGGACTTCGCGTCCGTCTCGGCCGGGAGGCCCACGACCGCGCGGTCGATGTCGTCGAGGGCCGTGTCGGGCTCGAGGAAGAAGTCGCCCGCCAGGCGGAACCCGGCGAACCTCCCGTCGACCACGTCGAGGTCGACGACCACGAGCTTTCCGCCGGGGACCTTGTACTCGCCATGCATGACGCCAGCCTAGGCGCGAGCCGGGGCGGGGAAGCGCTCGCCCAGCCACTCCACGAGATCGGCCGTGACCTCGGCCCGGTTGAGCTCCTGGAACAGCTCGTGCCGCGCCTCCGGGTACACCCGCACCGAGACGTCCGTGTACCCGGCCCGCCGCCGGTAGGCCTGGGCGAGCGCGCGCACCGACCGCTCGCCGCCGAGGGTGTCGTCGGCGCCCACGACCAGCAGCAGGGGCAGTGGATGCTCGGGCCCGCGCTTCGGGCGGCCGACCAGCCGCAGGGTCTCGACCAGCCCGATCCGCTTCGCGAGCGGCGTGGTGAAGGTGAGGGGGTCGTCGTGGAACCGCTGCCAGACCTCCGGGTCGCGGGAGAGCCACTCGAGGCCGAGACCGCCGGCGACGCGGTGCCGCTTCGCCAGGTCGCCCGCGTTCATGTGCCCGGGGAGGCGGTAGGCCGTGCCGCTCAGCACGAGCGCGGCGTAGACGCCGGAGTGGTGGTCGACGATCCGCTGCGCCATGAGCGACCCCCAGGAGTGGCCGAGCAGCACGATCGGCACTCCCGGGCTCTCCTCCGCGAGCAGCTCCGTCAGCCGGAGGATCGCCGCCTCGGTCGCGCGCAGGCCGCCCGGCCCCAGCAGTCCGAGCCGGGAGGAGTCGCCGCCGTGCTGCTCGAGGCCGGTCCGGCCGTGCCCGCGGTGGTCGTCCGCCGCGACCGCGTACCCGGCGGCGACCAGCGCCTCCGCCAGCTCGACGTAGCGCCCCGAGTGCTCGCCGACCCCGTGGGCCAGCTGCACGATCGCGCGGGGCGAGGGGTGCGGCCACCAGCGGTAGTGGATGACGACGCCGGAGGCGTCCTGGAAGGTCCTGTCGACAGCGGCGCCGGTCATGGTGACCAGTGTGGCGCTCCGGCCGCTGGGCGCGAGGGACGCGCGGAGAACTGAGAAGATACTCACGATCCATCGGCGGGCACCCTGCTCGCTACGGTGCCTCGCTACCTTTTCCCTTGACGAGCGACCCCCGCGACCGTCCCCCGACCCCCCTTCACGAGCGAGGCCAGCCCCTTCATGACCGTATCGCCCCTGATCTGGACCCTGACGATCGTCTTCATCGTCCTGCTCCTGCTCTTCGACTTCTTCTTCCACGTCCGGAAGGCCCACGAGCCCACGCTGAAGGAGTCGTCTATCTGGTCGGCGCTCTACGTCGGCATCGCCGTGCTCTTCGGGCTCGGCGTCCTCGTCTTCGGCGGAGCGACGCCCGGATCGGAGTACTTCGCGGGGTACATCACCGAGAAGGCCCTCTCGGTCGACAACCTGTTCGTCTTCCTCATCATCATGGCGAGCTTCAAGGTGCCCCGCGCCGACCAGCAGAAGGTGCTCCTCTTCGGCATCGTCTTCGCGCTGATCGCCCGCACCGGCTTCATCTTCCTCGGCGCCGCACTGATCAACTCGTTCGCCTGGGTCTTCTACATCTTCGGCCTGATCCTGCTGCTGACCGCGTTCAACCTGGTCAAGCCGGGCGACGACCACTCCAGCGACAACGTGATGGTGCGCCTGGCCAAGCGGATCTTCAAGACGAGCGACCAGTACGACGGCGACAAGTTCTACACGCACATCGACGGCAAGAAGGTCCTCACGCCGATGATCCTCGTCATGGCGGCGATCGGCGGAACGGACATCCTGTTCGCCCTCGACAGCGTGCCGGCGATCTTCGGCCTCACCAGCGACGTGTACCTCGTCTTCACGGCGACCGCGTTCTCGCTGCTGGGCCTGCGCCAGCTGTACTTCCTCATCGACGGCCTGCTCGACCGCCTCGTCTACCTCAGCATCGGCCTCGCCGCGATCCTCGCCTTCATCGGCGTGAAGCTGATCCTGCACGCGCTCCACGAGAACAACCTGCCGTTCATCAACAACGGCGAGCACGTGGAGGTCTTCGAGATCGGCACCGGACTGTCGCTCTCGGTCATCATCGGCGTCCTCGTGATCACGGTGATCGCCTCCCTCGTCAGCCCCAAGGGCCGCCGCATGGCCGCCGAGGCCGCCGAGCGCCGCCGCGTGGCCGAGGCCGCGGGCGCGGACGTCGACGCGACGCACTGAGTCGTCCTGTGCGCCGCGGAGCGGCGCACCGCGGTCGGCTCTCCTAGGCGGTCGATTTCCCGAGAGCGGGTCCCGACCGCCTACGACGATCCGCTGACACGCGGATCGCCCGTTCGACGGGCCGTCTCGTGCGCCGCAGGGCGGCGCACCGCAGTCGGCTCCCACGGGCGGTCGGGTTCCCGAGAGCGGGTCCCGACCGCCTAGGAGGATCCGCTGACACGCGGATCCCCCGTTCGGCTCGACCGAGCACCGCACGCCGGTGCTCCGCAGTCAGCTCCCCTAGGCGCTCAGGTCCCCGAGAGCGGGTCCCGACCGCCGAGAACGTCCCGCCGGCTCGAGCGCGGACTCCGCTCGCGGAGGGTCAGCGGGCGCGGTAGCGGTGCTCCGGACGGCCGGTGGTGCCGTAGCTGAGGGTCATCTCGACGAGGCCGCGGCCCGCGAGACCCGAGAGGTAGCGCTGGGCGGTGGCGCGCGAGATGCCGGCGCGCTCGGCCACCTCGAGGGCCGACAGCTCGGCGCCCGACTCGGCCAGGCGCGCCAGGACGAGCTGCTCGGTCGCCGAGCGCGAGGGCTGCGCGGCGGTCGCGTCGCCCGAGTGAAGGATGCGCAGCGCCCGCTCCACCGCCTCCTGATCGGCCGCGCGGTCCTCCCGCAGCACGTTCCGGAACCGCACGTACGCGTCGAGGCGCTCGCCGAGCAGGCGCGCCTCGAACGGCTTGATGAGGTACCCGAGCGCTCCCGCGTGCAGGGCGCGCCGCACCGTCGCCCCGTCGGAGGCGGCGCTCACGACGAACGCGTCGGTGTCGAGCTCGCGGAGCAGCGCGATCCCGCTCTGATCCGGCAGGTGCACGTCGAGCAGCAGCAGATCGGGCGCGTGCTCGGCGACGGCCGCCCGCGCCGCGCGCGCCGTGTGCACCGGAGGAAGGGCCGTCAGCCCCTGCCGCGCCTCGACCAGGTCCGCATGCAGCTGCGCGACCCGGAAGTCGTCGTCCACCACCAGCACCGTGCGCTCCCGCGCCGTGTCCGCGCTCATGACCCGTCCCCGTCCTGCTCCGGCGGCCGCACCGCTCCGGGGAGGCGCGCGCACAGCACGGCCCCCGACTCCGCTCCGCCGGCGTCCGCCAGCCAGACCTCGCCGCCGCGCCGGGCGGCCACCTCGCGGCACAGCGGCAGGCCGAAGCCCCGGCCGTGCACGCGGCCGTCGTCCTCGACGGGGTCGCCCGCGCCGGCCCGGTCGAACAGCGAGTCCGGATCGAGCACTCCGTCGCCGGAATCGGCGACCGTCACGAAGAGCGCGTCGCCGTCGTCGAGCAGCTCGACCTCGACGAAGCGCACGTCGCGCCGCCCCTCGACCGCCGCGCGCACCGCGTTGTCCACCAGGTTCCCGACCACCGTGGCGACGTCCTCCGGCTCGACGACGGTGCCGCGCACCAGCGTCTCCTCGCCGAGCGTCAGCAGCACGCCGCGCTCGGCCGCCTCGATCCCCTTCGCCCCGACGAGCGCCTGGAGGTACGGCTCCTGCAGCCGGTCGGCGTGCTGCACCGGGTACTTGAGCGGGCCGCGGGTCAGCACCTCGTCGAGGTAGTCGCGCGCCGACGCGGTCCGCCCCGCATCCAGCAGGCCCGCGACCACGTGCAAGCGGTTGGCGAACTCGTGCCGCTGCACCCGGAGCGCGTTGGTCATCGCGCCGACCGCGTCGAGGCGCCGGCTCAGCGCGGCGAGGTCGGTGCGGTCGCGCAGCACCACCACCACGCCCAGGTCGCGGTCGCCGCGGGTCACCCGGCGGATGTCGACGTAGACGATGCGGGAGCGGACGACGAAGCCCTCCTCGCCTCCGGGGCGGGGCGGCTCGACGGAGTGAAGCGCGGCGCCGATCGCGTCGGCCAGCGGAACGGGCAGGTCGAGCTCCGCGAGCGGCCGCCCGTGCAGCGCCCGCCCGGTCGGGTCGTCGGAGCCGAGGATCGCGGCGGCCCGCGCATTGCAGACGCCGACGCGCCCGTCGCGGTCGAGCGCGAGCACGCCCTCGTCGACCCCGTCGAGCACGGCGGCCTGGTCCTGCACGAGCGAGGTGAGCTCCTCCGGGGCGAGGCCGAGCGTCAGGCGCAGCAGGCGGCGGCGGATGAAGACGGAGGCGACGGCGGCGAGCACCAGCCCGGCGAGCGCCGCGGCGAGGACGCCGAGCAGCGCGGTCGGCAGGTCGGTGAAGACGCTGGAGCGTGCGAAGCCGATGCTGACCTCGCCGACGACCCGCTGCTCCCCCGCGGCGAAGACCGGGACCTTCGCCCGTGCCGACTCGCCGAGCGTGCCGGTGCCCCACGAGACGCTCTCGCGCCCGGCGAGCGCCTCGTCGGGGCTGGTCGAGACCCGCTCGCCGAGGCGGTCCTCGTCGGGGTGGGCGAGGCGGATGCCCTGGTCGTCGGTGATCACGACGAAGAGCGCGCCGGTGCGCTGCTCGACGGCGGCGGCGACGTCCTCGAGCGGTCCGCCGCGCAGCTCCGAGGCGGCGGGCGCGCCGGGCACCGCGGAGGACGCGGCGACCGCGTCCTGCACGTCGGGGTCCTCGGCGACGGTGCGGGCGATGGCGAGCGCCGTGCCCTCCGCCTCGCCGCGCAGCTGCTGGACGCTGAGCGCGGTGACGAGCCCCGCGCAGACCAGCACGGCGGCCGACACCGTGGCGAGCTGCAGGACCAGGACGTGGGTCGCGAAGCGCATCGGGGCCTCCTCGCCGTCGTCGTGCGCAGAATGCGCAGAAGCCACACTATGCGCAGATGTCGCCGTAATGAGCGATACCCCGGCGCCGGACGCGGAGCTGCCTAGGGTTTCCACCATCTCCCGGCCGGCTCTCCCGCCGAGCGCGGGCGGAGGCACTGGACGAAGGAGTCGGCTGTGTTGGTAGTACTCGGTTTCACCATGATCCTGGCCTTCATGGCCCTGATCATGACCAAGCGGCTGACGCCGATGGTCGCCCTGATCGTCGTGCCGACGATCTTCGGCCTCTTCGCGGGCGCCGGCCTCGGCATCGGCGACATGGTCCTCGAGGCGATCGGCAGCCTCGCGCCCACGGCCGCGCTGCTGATGTTCGCGATCATGTACTTCGGGATCATGATCGACGTCGGGCTCTTCGACCCGCTGATCCGCTTCATCGTCCGCGCGCTCGGCGACGACCCGGCGAAGGTCGTGCTCGGCACGGCGCTGCTCGCCGGCGCGGTCTCGCTCGACGGCGACGGCTCGACCACCTTCATCGTCACCACCGCCGCGATGCTCCCGATCTACCTGCGCCTGGGGATGAACCCGGTCGTGCTGACCTGCGTCGCGGGCCTGGCCAACGGCACGCTCAACATCGTCCCCTGGGGCGGACCGACGGTGCGCGCCGCCGCGGCCCTCCAGGTCTCGCCGAGCGAGATCTTCGTGCCGATGCTCCCCTCGCTCGCGGTGGGCCTGGTCGTCACGCTCGTCTTCGCCTGGTTCCTCGGGCTCGGCGAGCGCCGCCGCCTCGGCTCGCTCGCGCTGGCCGAGCCGATGCTCGAGCAGGAGCTCGTCGGCGCCGGCCGCGGCTCCTCCTCCCGCTCGGGCGGCGCCCGCACCGGCGGCCTCGCGGCGCTGACCGGGGGCATCCGCACCGTCGCCCGGGAGCGCTTCTCCTTCCTCCGCGGCCCTCAGGCCCTGCGCGGAGCCCAGGTGGCGGTCGCCGCCCGCGTGCAGGCCGACGACGCCGACACCGCGATGGCCGACACGATGCTCGACCCCGAGCGCGAGACGCTGCGCCCGAAGCTGATCTGGGTGAACCTGGTCCTGACCCTCGCGGTGATGACGCTGCTGGTGGCCGACATCCTGCCGCTGCCCTACGTGTTCATGGTCGGCTCCGCGGTCGCCCTCCTGATCAACTTCCCGAAGATGAAGGACCAGGCGGCCGAGATCGTCAAGCACGCGCCGAGCATCGTGGGCGTCGTGTCGATGGTGCTGGCGGCCGGCGTGCTGATCGGCGTCCTCAACGGCACCGGCATGGTCGACGCCATGGCGGAGTGGGTCGTCGCGGTGATCCCGCCGGCGCTCGGACCGTTCCTCGCCGTGATCACCGGCGTGCTCAGCATCCCGATGACCTTCTTCATGTCGAACGACGCGTTCTACTACGGCATCCTCCCCGTGCTCTCCGAGAGCGCGGCGAACTACGGCATCTCGCCGGTCGAGATGGCGCGCGCCTCCATCACCGGGCAGCCGGTGCACCTCCAGAGCCCGCTGGTCCCGGCGATCCTCCTGCTCGTCTCCCTCGCCGCGGTGAACCTCGGCGACCACCACCGCAAGGTGCTGTGGCGAGCGGTCGTCGTCTCGCTGGTCATGCTCGCCGTCGGCGTGCTGGTCGGCTCGATCCCCTTCGGCTGAGGTCGGCGGAGCGGAGCGCCGAGCGATCGGAACGAGGACGGGACCTTCTGCTGCGGCGGGGGTCCCGTCCTCGTTCCGCGGCTCGGTCCCGCAGCCCGCGCTAGCGCAGCAGCGGCGCCAGGTTCTCGGTCCAGACGTCGGAGCCGACCTTGAGGATGAGGGCGCCGACCACGACGAGGAACGCGACCCGGATGAAGCGGCTGCCACGAGCGACGGCCATCCGCGAGCCGAGGTACGCGCCCGCCACGTTGGCGGCGCCCATCAGGAGGCCCAGCAGCCAGATCACGTGCCCGCCCGGCACGAAGTAGAGCAGGGCGCCGAGGTTGGTCGCGACGTTGACGATCTTCGCCTTGGCGCTGGCGAGCAGGAAGTCGTAGCCCAGCGCGGTGATCAGGGCGATGATCAGGAAGGTGCCGGTGCCCGGTCCGATCAGGCCGTCGTAGAAGCCGATCAGGAGTCCCAGCACGGCCGCGGTGACGAGGTGGCGCCGGCCCGCGTGCTTGAGCACCGTGACGCTGCCCAGTGCCGGGCGGGCGATCGTCACGACGGCGACCACGATCAGCGCGACGACGATGATCGGCTTGAACACCGCGGCCGGGAGGAGGCCGGCGAGCGTCGCGCCTCCGTAGCTGCCCGCGAGGGCGACCGCCGCCATCGGCAGTGCGGTGCGCAGATCGGGCTTCGCGCGCCGGTAGTAGGTGATCGCGCTGGTGGTCGTGCCGAAGATCGAGGCCAGCTTGTTCGTGGCGAGCGCCTGCACGGGCGAGATCCCCGGCACGAGGAGCAGGGCGGGGAGCTGGAGGAGTCCGCCGCCGCCCACGACCGCGTCGATCCAGCCGGCCGCGAAGGCGGCGAGGATCATCAGCGCGAGGACGGGGAGTCCGAGATCCTCTGTGAAGGTCAGCATCGGTCGGAAGCGTACGCGAGCACCGCGACCCCCTCGACCTCGGAGGCCGGGCCGCCCTAGGGTCGGCGGCATGCGATTCGGACTCTTCATCCCCCAGGGCTGGCGCCACGACCTCGTCGGCGTCCCGGCCGCCGACCAGTGGCGCACCATGAGCGACCTCGCCCGGCACGCCGACGACGGCGCCTGGGAGTCGATCTGGGTCTACGACCACTTCCACACCGTCCCGCAGGTGACGGAGGAGGCGACGCACGAGGCGTGGTCGCTGATGAGCGCGTTCGGCGCCACCACGTCGCGCGTGCGGCTGGGCCAGATGTGCACCTGCATGGGCTACCGGAACCCCGCCTACCTCGCCAAGGTCGCGACGACCGTCGACATCGTCTCGGGCGGGCGGGTCGAGATGGGCATCGGCGGCGGCTGGTACGAGCACGAGTGGCGCGCGTACGGCTACGGCTTCCCGCCGATCGCCGAGCGGCTGGGCCGGCTCGACGAGGGAGTGCAGATCCTGCAGCAGGCCTGGACGACCGGGTCCGCGACCCTCGACGGCCGCTACTACCAGGTGGACGGCGCGCAGAACCGACCGCTGCCCCTGCAGGAGGGCGGCATCCCGCTGTGGGTCGCCGGCGGCGGCGAGAAGGTCACGCTGCGGATCGCGGCCCAGTACGCGCAGTACACGAACTTCGCCGGGACCCCGGAGGCGTTCGACCACAAGAGCTCGGTCCTCCGCGGGCACTGCGAGCGCCTGGGCACCGACTTCTCGGCGATCACCCGGAGCTCGAACTACAACGTCGTGATCGGCGAGACGGAGGCGGAGGTCGAGGCGGCGCTGCAGCGTCTCGAGGAGCGCGTGGTCCCGTACCTCGGCGCGGAGGGAGCGGCGTCCTTCGTCGCCGAGTACCGCAGCCCCGACGCGCTCGCGGTCGGCACTCCCTCGCAGATCGTCGACCGGCTCGCCGGCATGCAGTCGCGCGGGATGGACTACGGCATCCTCTACTTCCCGGACGCCGCCTACGACCGGTCCGGCATCGAGCTGTTCGAGCGCGAGGTGCTGCCGGCGCTCTCCTGAGCGCGGAGCGGCGGGGGCTCCTACGCCTCCCGCCCCCCGCCCGCAAGTCCTTGGGGCGCCCCGGCCCCGCGCCTACGGTCGGAGCATGGACGCACAGGACATCCGCTGGAACGACGAAGCCCGCGACAAGATCCTCGAGGACTCGGACAGGGTCCTCCGCGAGGCGGTGCTCGACCTCGCGACGAGCAAGAAGGGCGAGCCCTGGGAGGACGTGTTCGCGGAGCTGAACGCGCGCCTCAAGGACCGCTTCATCGACTTCGAGCCCGGCCCGGACCTCCGCAAGTACGCCGAGGCCGTCTCCGCCGGGGAGATCGAGACCGGCTCGTGAGCGAGCACGACCGCGACGCCGCGCTCGAGGACGAGATCACCTCGATCCACGCCCTCGGCGAGGGCCGCGTCGGCGAGACGGCCGACCCGGAGGACGAGGACCACGAGCTCTCGCCCGAGCAGGACGCCCGCATCGAGTCCGAGCTGAAGAGCCGGGGCAGCGAGAGCTGATCCCCCCGGTACGCGGAATGCCCGCTCCCCCTCGAGGGAGCGGGCCTTCCGCGTGAGTCGCGACTACGCCGAGAGGGGCTCGTAGTCGGTGTAGCCCTCGGCTCCTCCGCCGTAGACCGTCTCCTGGACGACCTCGTTCTCGGGGTGCCCGCCCTGCCAGCGCTCGACCAGGTCGGGGTTGGCGATCGCCCGGCGGCCGACGGCCACGGCGTCGGCGTGGCCCTCGCTGATCAGCTCGGTCGCCTCCTCGCGGCTGGTCGGCGAGCCGAAGCCGCTGTTGGCGATGAAGACGCCGTCGAAGCGCGAGCGGAGGTCCTGGACCAGCTCGCCGGCGGGCTCGGCGTGCAGGACGCTGAGGTAGGCCAGGCCGAGCGGGGCGAGCCCGTCGACGACGGCCTCGTAGGTGGCGCGCACGTCGTCGCCGTCGGTCTCGACGACGTCCTGGATGTTGTGGGCCGGCGAGAGGCGGATGCCGACGCGGCCCGCTCCGACCTCGTCGACGATCGCGCGGGTGACCTCGAGCGGGAACGCGGCGCGCTCGGCCGGGGTCCCGCCGTACTGGTCGGTGCGCACGTTGGAGACGGGCGAGAGGAACTCGTGCAGCAGGTAGCCGTTGGCGCCGTGCACCTCGACTCCGTCGAAGCCGGCGTCGATCGCGCGGCGGGCGGCGGCGACGAACTCGTCGCGGACGGTCGCCAGCTCCTCGGTGGTCAGCGCGTGCGGCACCGGGAAGGGCTTCTTGCCGGAGGGGGTGTGCACCTCTCCGTCGATGGCGACGGCGCTCGGGGCGACGATGCGGTCGGTGCCGGTGATCTCGGTGTGCGAGACGCGGCCCGCGTTCATCAGCTGCATGACGATACGCCCGCCCGCGGCGTGCACGGCGTCGGCGACGGCGCGCCAGCCCGCGGCCTGCGCGTCGGTCTCGATGCCGGGCTGCCCGGCGTAGCCCTTGGACTCGGCGCTGGGGAAGACGCCCTCGCTGATCAGCAGGCCCATGCTCGCGCGCTGGGCGTAGTACTCGGCGACGATCGCGCCGGGCACGCCCTGCTCGTCGGAGCGCAGTCGCGTCATCGGTGCCAGGACGATGCGGTTGGGGAGGTCGAGGTCGCCGGCGGTGAGGGGGGAGAACGGATCCACGGGATCGCCTTTCTACGGAGCTGTCTCAGGGGGCTGCCCTGAGGGGGGAGGCACGTGCACCTGCGGCGCACTCCGGGCAGCAACCGCGAGCGGAGCACGGTCATTCCTCCTCCCGGCGTTCTCCCATCCCCCGCGCCCCGGGCACGCGGTCGACGGCCTGCCGCCTCCCGACCCCTGCTCGGACACCGGGGCTGTCTACACTCGGGAGGCGACGACGAAGGAGTGTGCGCGATGCCGGCGAGACCCCACCACACCGTGAGCTCCCGGCTGCTGCCGGCGCTCGCGGCCCTCCTGATCGCCGCGGTCCTCGCGCTGGTCCCCGCGACCGCGGCGACGGCCGAATCGCCCGTCTCCTTCTCCTCCTCCACCGTCCTCGACTCGGTCGGGGTGCTGAGCTCCGGAGAGACCGCCGAGATCGAGCAGGCCTCGCGGGCCCTCTACGACCAGCACCGCGTGCAGCTGTTCGTCGCCTTCGTCGACTCCTTCACGGATCCGTCCGACCGCGCCGCGTGGGCGGACGAGACCGCGACCCGCAACGGACTGGGCACCGACGACGTCCTCCTGGCCGTCGCGGTCGACGCCCGTCAGTACCAGGTGTCGGTCGCGCAGGGCTTCGCCCTCGACGACGCGCAGGTCTCCTCGCTCCAGTCCGACGACATCGAGCCGAGGCTCGCCGACGGCGACTGGGCCGGAGCCGCGGTGGCCGCCGCCGACGGGATCGGGCAGCGCCTCGACGCGCCCAGCGCCGGCGAGTCCCTCGGCTCGGGGCTGCTGATCGCGCTCGGCGTGCTCGCGGCCCTCGTCGTCATCGGCCTCGTGGTGCTGCTGCTCGTCCGCCGCGCGCGGAAGCGCCGCGCCCAGGAGGCGGTGGAGGCCTCGATCGACGAGCTCGCCACCCGTGCCGGGTCGGCCCTCGTCCACGCCGACGACGCCGTCCGCACCAGCGAGCAGGAGGTCGGCTTCGCGGAGGCGCAGTTCGGCGCCGACGCGGCCGGCGCGTTCCGCGAGGCGCTCGTCACCGCGAAGCGCCTGCTCGGCGAGGCCTTCAGCCTGCAGCAGCGTCTCGACGACGCCGAGCCGGAGACCGATCAGGAGCGCCGCGACGGCTACCAGCGCATCCTCCAGCTCTGCGCCGACGCCGAGCAGACGCTCGACGAGCGAGCGAGTGCGTTCGAGGAGCTGCGCGACCTCGAGAAGAACGCGCCGCAGGTCGCCGCCGCGCTCTCGGCCCGCGCCGCCGAGGTCGGCGACCGCCTCCCGTCGGCCCGCGCCCGCCTCGCCGAGCTCGCCTCCCGCTACGCACCGACCGCGATCGACGACGTGAGCGACGACGCCGACCAGGCCGAGGACCGACTCCGCTTCACCCGCGACCAGCTCGCCGGCGCCCAGAAGGCGCTGCAGGCCGGCGACTCCGGCCGCGCCGCCGTGCTGCTGCGCGCCGGGCAGCAGGCCGCCGAGCAGGCCTCCGGGCTCGTCGACGCGGTGGCCACGCGCGGTGACGAGCTGCAGAAGGCGGAGGCGTCGCTCGCCGGCCGCATCGCCGAGATCCGCGCCGACGTGGCGCAGGGACGAGCGCTCGCCGCCTCCCAGGACGCGGAGTCCGCGGCCCAGGCGCAGAACGTCGCCGCGGCGGTCGCCTCGACCGAGGCCGCCATCGACGACGTCGAGCGCGCCCTCTCCGTGCGGCCGAACGACCCGCTCGCCCTGCTCGAGGCGCTCACCGCCGCCGACGCCACGATCGACGCCGCCGTCGGCGGGTTCCGCGACGCGCAGGCCCAGCGCGAGCGCGAGCGGGCCGCCCTCGGCGCCGAGCTCACCTCCGCCCGCAGCCGCGTCTCGGCCGCCGAGGACTTCATCGCGGCCCGCCGCGGCGCGGTCGGCTCGGAGGCGCGCACCCGCGTCGCCGAGGCCGCCCGCTCGGCCGAGTACGCCGAGCGCATCGCCGCCACCGACCCCCGCGAGGCTCTCGCCTCCGCCCAGCGCGCTTCGCAGCTCGCCCAGCAGGCGCTCGAGCGGGCGCGGGCCGACGCCGGCTCCTACTCCGCCCCGAACGCCGTCGGCAGCCCCTACGGTGGCGACACGACCGGCGCGTTCCTCGGCGGGATCCTGGTCGAGTCGCTCCTGGGAGGCGGACGCCGCAGCGGCTACCGCTCGGGCGGCTTCGGCGGAGGCGGGTTCAGCGGCGGCTTCGGCGGCGGCGGCTCGTCCCGGCGCTCCGGCGGCGGCGGCTTCGGCGGCGGGCGCAGCAGTGGCGGAGGCGGACGCCGTGGAGGCGGCGGTCGCTTCTGAGCGCCCCCGGGCATCCGCGCACGACCGACGACCACCACCTCCCCCACGACTCCGGCACCACCTCCGACATCCGGCACCACCCACGACGCAAGGAGAGACACCCATGGCTCAGAGACAGTCGATCTTCGGCCGCATCGCGCAGCTCGCGAAGGCCAACATCAACGCGCTCCTCGACCAGGCCGAGGACCCGCAGAAGATGCTCGACCAGATGGTCCGCGACTACACCGACAGCATCCGCGACGCCGAGGCGGCGATCGCCACCACGATCGGCAACCTGCGCCTGCTCGAGGACGACTACCGCGAGGACGTGCAGAACGCCCAGGAGTGGGGCGGCAAGGCCCTCGCCGCGAGCCGCAAGGCCGACGAGCTGCGCACCGGCGGGAGCGCCGGCGACGCCGACAAGTTCGACGCGCTGGCCAAGGTCGCTCTGCAGCGCCAGATCCAGTCCGAGAAGGAGGCGAAGGACGCCGAGCCGACCATCGCCTCGCAGACCGAGGTCGTCGACAAGCTCAAGTCGGGCCTGAACCAGATGCGCGAGAAGCTGCAGCAGCTCTCGAGCAAGCGCGACGAGCTGATCGCACGCTCGAAGACCGTCGAGGCGCAGAGCCAGGTCCAGGACGCCGTGAAGAGCATCGACCTGATGGACCCGACGAGCGAGGTGAGCCGTTTCGAGCAGAAGATCCGCCGCGAGGAGGCGCGCGTCCGCGGCGCGGAGGAGCTCGCCTCCTCGAGCCTGGACGCGCAGTTCGAGTCGCTCGAGGACCTCGGTGAGATGACCGAGGTGGAGGCGCGCCTCGCCGCGCTCAAGTCCGGCCGCCCGCAGGACTCGATCGGCTCCTGAGCCCGTGCGCCTCCGGCGGTCCCGCCGGAGGCGCACTCCCCTTCCCGACACGCGCGGAGCGAAGGCTGGCAATCGCCATGGTGCGGTGCCGCCGCCGTCCCCGTAGTGTTCACACCAGGTTGCCCTTGACCCCGGTCGCCCTGATGCCGCGTCCGGCCCCTACCGACGCGGTGAACCATGAGCGGACCGCCCCCGTCGGGATCGCTCGCCGAGAGACCGTCGACGCCGACGGTCACCACGAAGAGCGAGGCGCCGATGAGCACCCCCACCACCACGTCCGTCACCGGAGGCGCCCCCCGCGTCGTCCGCACCCGTCCGCGCGCCGACGGCCGCGTCAACCCGACGACCGAGTACTCCGGTCTCCTCAGCACGGTCCGCGACGCGGGGCTCCTCCGCCGCCGCACCGGCTTCTACTACACGATGTTCGGCGCGCTGGTCCTCGCGCTCGGCGGCATCGTCACCGGCTTCGTCCTGCTGGGCGACTCCTGGTTCCAGCTCCTGCTCGCCGCCGCCCTCGGCATCGTGCTGACGCAGTTCGCTTTCCTCGCCCACGAGGCCTCGCACCGCCAGGTGTTCGAGTCCGGCAAGGCCAACGACGTCGCCGGCCGCACCCTCGCGAATCTCTTCGTCGGCATCAGCTACTCCTGGTGGATGACCAAGCACAGCCGCCACCACGCGAACCCGAACGTGCTGGGCAAGGACCCGGACATCGAGCGCGACGTCGTCTCCTTCACCGCCGAGGACGCGGCCCGCTCGCGCGGCCTCTACGCCTGGCTCACCCGCCGCCAGGGCTACGCGTTCTTCCCGCTCCTGCTGCTCGAGGGCCTCAACCTGCACCTGCACGGCTTCCGCACCGTGTTCGGCAAGGGCAAGGTCGACAAGCGCTGGGTCGAGATCACCATGCTCGTCACCCGCGTCGGCCTCTACCTCGCCGTCGTCTTCTGGGCCCTCCCCCTCGGCATGGCGTTCGCCTTCGTCGGCGTGCAGCTGGGCGTCTTCGGCCTCTACATGGGCGCCTCGTTCGCGCCGAACCACAAGGGCATGCCGCTGCTGCCGAAGGAGGCGCGCGTCGACTTCCTCCGCCGCCAGGTCCTCACCTCGCGCAGCATCCGCAGCACCTGGTTCACCGACCTCTACATGGGCGGCCTCAACTACCAGGTGGAGCACCACCTCTTCCCGAACATGCCCCGCCCGGCGCTGCGCCGTGCGCAGGTCATCGCCAAGGAGTACTGCACCACCCACCAGATCCCCTACACCGAGACCTCGCTAATGGAGTCGTACGCGATCGTCGTCCGCTACCTCAACAAGGTCGGCCTGTCGGCCGGCGGCGACCCGTTCGACTGCCCCGCCGCCTCCGCCTACGGACGCTGAGCACTCCCCCTTCGGAGGCCCCTCGCACCTTCCCGGTGCGGGGGGCCTCCGTCGTTCGCGGGAGCGCAAGGGGGTGCCCCCGCGGGCGGTGGAGTCGTAGCGTCGGGACATGAGCAGCTCCGACTACGACATCGAGCCCACCCCCACCGACACGACCGACGGCACCGACACGACCGACGGCGCGCGCACGCCCGACCCCGCCACCGAGACCGGCACCTCCGCGGGCCTCGACGAGGTCGGCGGCGCGGCCTCCCCCCTGGCCGACGGCGTCGGCGCCGACGGCGTCGGCGCCGACGGCGAGGAGCAGAACCCCCCGCTGCCCGACTGGGGCCCCACCGACGGCGTCCACGGCACCGACGCCGAGACCGACGCCTCGGGCACCGAGCAGCACTGACGCGGCTCCGCGAGGGACCTCCCCGGCCGGTCGGCGAACGTTCCGACCGCGTTCCGAGGAGGTCCCTCCGTGTTCGCCGGAGGGTCGGCCGACGCTCGGTCGGCGCGCCCTACACTGGCGAAATGCAGCCGACCGAACGCGCCCTCCGCGTGATCTCCTACAACCTCCGGGAGCACCGAGCGCACGCCGAGATCGCCCCCCTCGCCGCCCGCCACGACATCGACGTGCTGTGCCTGCAGGAGTGCGACACCACGAAGCTGCCGCAGGAGGTGGGCTCGCTCCGGCTCGCGTCCGTCACGGCCCGCAACCGCCTGGGCCTGGCCGTCTACTACTCGCAGGACCGCTTCGAGCTCTCCGGCAGCGCCGCGTTCGAGCTCAGCAAGTCCATGCACGACCGCGTGATGTCCCCCGCTCACGAGCGCCTGCTGGCCGTCCGCCTCGACGACCGCGACGGCGGATCGATCGCCGTCTCGTCCTTCCACGCCGCTCCGCTCTCGGCCGGCAACGCCCTGCGCCGCAAGCAGATCGACGAGGCGCTCAACCGGTTGCGCGAGTACGCGCCGGACACCCCCTCCCTGATGGTCGGCGACTACAACTACCCGTGGTTCTTCCGCGGACTCGACCGCCGGATGACCCGGAACGGCTACCTGGTCTCGCGGAGCGACTCCCCCACCTACGCGCGCTACCGCTACTTCAGCGGCCACTTCGACTTCGCGATCAGCGACTCCGTGCGGATCGAGCGGGTCTCCACGCTGCCCCAGGGCGTCTCGGACCACCTCCCGGTGATGGTCGACG
The DNA here is from genome assembly GCF_002932695.1 of Rathayibacter sp. AY1D2. NCBI lineage: Bacteria > Bacillati > Actinomycetota > Actinomycetes > Micrococcales > Microbacteriaceae > Rathayibacter > Rathayibacter sp. AY1D2. The sequence goes on from NZ_PSVX01000043.1 coordinate 16,104, forward strand.
CGCACTACGGCGTTCCCGCCGCCTGAGCGCGGGGCCCGCGGGCCCGCGCGGTCGGTAGGCTCAGGGGGTGACGACCCTGATCCTCGCCCGGCACGGAGAGACTGTCTGGCACTCCGAGAACCGCTTCGCGGGCTCCTCCGACATCGCGCTGACCCCCCGGGGCCAGGACCAGGCGGCGACTCTGGCCGCCTGGGCCGTCGACGCCGACCTCGAGGCGGTGTACTCCTCCACCCTGGTCCGGGCCGTGCGCACCGCCGTGCCCGCCGCGCGGGCGGCCCACCTCGAGCTGCAGCCCGACCCGGCGCTGGTCGAGGTCGACTTCGGCCGCGGTGAGGGGCTGACCACCGACGAGATGGAGAAGCGCTTCCCGGACGAGTACCACGCGTGGGTCGCGGCGCCGGCCATCCAGCCGATGCCCGGCGGCGAGTCCGGCCTCGACGCCGTCGCCCGCGCGAACACCTCACTCGCGCGCATCCACCGCGAGCACCCCGACGGCCGGGTGCTCGTCGTCGCGCACGGCACGCTCATCCGCCTCCTGCTGTGCGCCTATCTCGGCATCAACCCGGAGACGTACCGGCACACCTTCCCGGTGGTCGACAACGTCTCGCTGACCACGCTGCGCTGGGACGCGACCGGCGTCGGCCTGCTCGGCTACAACGTCCCGCCCGTCCAGACGCAGCGGCGCTCCAGCTGAGCGCAGCGGCCGCTCCGGAGCGGCGCCCGGCGAGCGCGGGCTCGATCGGCCTGGTGCTCGGGTCGGTCGCGAGCGTGCAGCTGGGCGCCTCCTTCGCCGTACTGCTCTTCCCCGCCGCGGGGCCGATCGGCACCGTCACGCTCCGGCTGGTGTTCTCGGCCGTCGTGCTGCTCCTGGTCTGCCGTCCGCGGCTGCGCGGCCACAGCCGGAGCGACTGGGCCACCGTCGCCGCCTACGGTCTCGCCCTCGGCGGGATGAACGCCTGCTACTACGAGGCCATCGCCCGGATCCCGCAGGGCGCCGCCGTCACCCTCGAGGTGCTCGGGCCGCTGACGCTCTCGGTGATCGCCGGGAGGAGCGTGCTGAGCCTGGTCTGGGCTGTGCTCGCGCTGGCCGGAGTGGTGACCCTGTCGCAGGGCGGGTTCTCGGCGCTGGACCCGGTCGGCGTCGGCTTCGCGCTGGGAGCCGCAGTGCTCTGGGCCGCGTACATCGTCTTCGCCGGCCGCACCGGCGGGCGGTTCCAGGGGATCGACGGGCTCGCGCTGGCGCTGGCGGCCGGCGCGATCGTGTCGCTGCCGTTCGGCCTCGCCTCCGCCGGGCCCGCCCTGGTGCTGCCGCCGGTGCTGCTCCTCGGGCTCGCCGTGGCGGTGCTCTCCTCCGCGGTGCCCTACGCGCTGGAGCTGCTGGCGCTGCGGCGCCTGCGCTCCTCGACCTTCTCGATCCTGATGTCGCTCTCCCCCGGGGCGGCCGCGCTCTCGGGCTTCCTCGTGCTCGGGCAGCGCCTCAGCGCCGTCGAGGCCGTCGGGATCGCGCTCGTGGTCGCCGCGAGCATCGGGGCGGTGCGGACCGCGCGGACCTCCGCCTGAGCGGCAGTTCTTTTGTTAGGCTAACTATGTGCCATCGACCGAGACCCTGCAGACCGAGACCCCTCCGACCGACACCCCGCAGACCGATCTCCCGCTGACCTCCCTCGCCGGCGAGGTGCGGGCAGCGGTCGGCCGGCTCGGACGGCGGCTCCGGCAGGAGAAGGCCCAGCACGAGCTCAACGATCCGCAGTTCAGCGTGCTCGCGCTCCTGCACCGCGAGGGCGCGAAGACCCTCGGCGAGCTGGCCGAGGCGGAGCGGGTCCGCCCGCCGTCGATGACCCGCACGGTCGGCTGCCTGGTCGACGAAGGACTCGCGGAGCGCCTGGCCGACCCCGCCGACGGCCGCGTCACCCGGATCCGCCCCACGGAGGCCGGCACCGCACTGGTGCTCGACGTGCGCCGCAGCCGCGACGCCTGGCTCGTGGCGCGCCTCGAGGAGCTCCCTCCCGAGGACCTGCGCCTCCTCCACGACGCGGCGGCGGTCCTGCGCGCGGTGGCCGACCGATGAGCGCGATGTTCCGCTCCCTCGCCGTGCCGAACTACCGCATCTGGTTCGCGGGCGCGATGGTCTCGAACGTCGGCACCTGGATGCAGCGCACGGCCCAGGACTGGATCGTGATCAACGACCTGACCGACCACGACGCGACGGCGCTCGGCGTGACCATGGCGCTGCAGTTCGGACCGCAGCTCGTGATGGTCCCCTTCTCCGGCTTCATCGCCGACCGCTTCGACCGGCGGAAGCTCCTGATGGCCACCCAGGGCGCGATGGGCGCGCTCGGGCTCGGCCTGGGGCTCATCGTCGTGACCGGGGTCGTCCAGCTCTGGATGGTCTACCTCTTCGCCCTGCTGCTCGGCTTCGCCGCGGCGATCGACGCGCCCGTGCGCCAGACGTTCGTCTCGGCGCTGGTCGAGGAGCGCGACCTCACCAACGCCGTCTCGCTGAACTCGGCCTCCTTCAACTCGGCGCGGATGATCGGACCGGCCCTCGCGGGCGTGCTCATCGCCGCGGTCGGCTCCGGCTGGGTCTTCCTCCTCAACGCCGCGAGCTTCCTCGCCGTCCTGCTCTCGCTGCGCGCACTCCACCGCGACCAGCTCCGCAGCGCCCCGCGCGCCACGCGCGGCCCGGGTGCGCTGCTGGAGGGGTTCCGCTACGTGTCGAAGCGGCCGGACATCCTCGTGGTGCTCGCGATCGTGTTCCTGATCGGCACCTTCGGCCTGAACTTCCCGATCTTCGCCTCGACGATGGCGACCGTCGAGTTCGACATGGGGGCGAGCGAGTTCGGCCTGCTCTCCTCCGCCATCGCCGTCGGCTCGGTGCTGGGAGCGCTCCTCTCGGCTCGCCGCGACCGCCCGAGGCTCCGGCTCATCGTCGGCGCCTCCGCGGCGTTCGGCGTCGCGCTCGCGCTGGCCGGCGTCATGCCGACGGTCTGGGCGTTCGCGATCCTGCTCCCCTTCGTCGGCATCGCGGCGCAGACGCTGATGACCTCGGCCAACGGCTACGTGCAGCTCTCGACCGCCCCCGAGATGCGGGGCCGGGTCATGGCGCTCTACATGGCCATCTTCGTCGGCGGCACCCCGATCGGCGCACCGCTGATCGGCTGGGTCGCGAACGCCTACGGTCCGCGCCAGGCGATGCTGGTCGGCGCCGCCTCCGGGATCGCGGCGGCCGCCATCGGACTCGCCTTCCACCTCCGTCTGCGCCGCGCCGCCCGGCTCGCGGCCCCCGAGCCGGAGGCTCTGCCGGCGACCGGCGGTGTCCCCCTGCTGCGCCCGCGCGCCTAGGCTCCGTCGGCCGGTCCGCACGCCGGGCGGATCCGCGGACCGCCCACTCGACGGGTCGCCCCCGACGCCGGGCGCGTCCGCCACCCGCCCTCAGGCCTCGCGGGTGATCTCGACGCGGACGAAGAGCTTCGACGAGCGGGGCCCGGCGAACACCCCGCGCAACGGCGCGATGTCGTTGTAGTCGCGCCCCCGGCCGACGGTGACGTGGCGGTCGCCGATGTCGATCAGGTTCGTCGGGTCGTAGCCGCGCCACGCTCCTCCGCAGAACCACTCGACCCAGGCGTGCGACTCCCCCACCACGGTCTCGCCGATCTCGGCGTGCGGCTTGGGGTGCAGGTAGCCCGAGACGTAGCGCGCCGGGATGCCCACCGAGCGCAGCGCCCCGAGGACGATGTGCGTGATGTCCTGGCAGACGCCCTCGCGCGCGGTCCACGACTCCGTCGCGGTGGAGTGCACGCCGGTGACGCCCTGCCGGTAGGTCATCGCCCGGCCGATCGTCTCGGCGATCGTGAGCGCGGCCTCGCACGGCCCGGCCGCCTCGTCCGCGAGCGAGCGCGCCATCGCCGAGAGGTCCTCCGGCGGCGCGGTGCGGTGGGTCTGCTTCGACTGCTCCACGTACTCGGTGCGCGTCTCGACCTGCTCGGACAGCTGATCCCACCCGGTCGGGTGGTCGGGGTGCTGCTTCGGCCGGATCTCGACGAGCGAGGTCGCCGTCAGCGAGAGCTCGCGGTGGGCGTCGAGCACGTCGAACGACGAGACGCGGGTGCCCCAGTAGTCGGTGTAGGCGTGCACCGAGGTCACCGGCCGGATGTCGAGGTTCGAGAACAGCACCAGCTGCCCGTCCGAGGAGGCGGGGAGCATCCGCGCCTCGTTGTAGGACGCGACCACGTCCCCCGCGTAGGTGAAGCCCGTGGTGTGCCTGATGCGCAGCCTGCTCACAGCGCCTCCCCGATCCAGCTCGGCATGACGTTGGTGGGGAAGTACCGCTGGCGGATCGCCTCGGACGCGGCCGAGGTCGCCTCCTGCACGCTGTCCATGTGCCGCGGCAGGTCCTCGAGGATGTCGGTGATCGGCCGGAACTCCAGCTCGCTGCGGATCCGCCCGAGGACGCGCTGCGCGTCGCCGGAGTGGCCGATGCGGCCGGTGCGCGGCTCGATGTCGCGCATGCACGCCTCCGCCCGCGAGACCGAGAAGAGGATCGAGCGCGGGAACAGCCGGTCCAGGAGGAGGAACTCGGCCGCGTTCCGCGCGCTCGGCACGCCCCGGTAGGTGCGCAGGTACGCCTCGTAGGCGCCGCAGGAGCGGAGGATCGTGGTCCAGGAGGGGCCGCTCGCCTCGGTCAGCGAGCGGGTGGCGAGCAGGCGGGCGGTCATGTCGGCGCGCTCGATCGAGCGGCCGAGCGTGAAGAACTGCCAGGCCTCGTCGCGCGAGGTCGCCGACTCGATGATGCCGACGGCGAGGGCGGAGCGCTCCCTCACCCAGCTGAAGAACTCCGACACCCGCTCGCCCGAGACGCGGCGCGGCATCCGGGTGCGCGTGGTGTTGAGGCACTCCCAGAGCTCGGTCGAGACGATCTCGCGCGCCCGGCGGGCGTTCTCGCGGGCCGCGCCGAGCGAGTAGGCGATCGAGGCGGGGTTCGTGCGGTCGATCGCGAGGATCGCCAGCACGTCGGCACGGGTGATCTCGCCCATGTCGTCGGGCGGGGTCGAGCCCATCACCGACAGGAGCGAGCGGCAGGCCGTGTCCTCGTCGATCCACGGGTCCTCGAGCAGGAGCTGGAGGTGGACGTCGAGGATGCGGGCGGTGCCGTCGGACCGCTCGATGTAGCGGCCGATCCAGAACAGCGACTCGGCGATCCGGGAGAGCATCAGTCGTCCTCCCCCGCCGCGAGCGTCTGCTGCTGCTGCTGGTCCTGGTCGGTGTTCGGCGCGTCCTGCGGCGAGTGGTCGGGCGTGTGGTTGAGCGGGTAGACGATCGGGATGGAGCTGGTGACAGCGGCCTGCTCGGCGACGAGCGCCTGGATGTCGCGCGCCTCGGGCTCGGCGCTGCGCGCCTCCTCGAGGCCGACCACCCAGGTGTCCTTCGATCCGCCGCCCTGCGACGAGTTGACGACGAGCTGCCCCTCCGGGAGCGCGACGCGGGTCAGGCCGCCGGGCAGCACCCAGACGTCGGTGCCGTCGTTCACGGCGAAGGGCCGAAGGTCGGCGTGCCGGGGGCGCATCCCGTCGTCGACGAGGGTGGGGATGGTGGAGAGCTGCACGACCGGCTGCGCGATCCAGCCGCGCGGGTCGGCCTGGAGGCGGGAGCGCAGCTCCGCGAGCTCCTTCGCCGAGGCGGCCGGCCCGACGACCAGGCCCTTGCCGCCGGAGCCGTCGACCGGCTTCACGACGAGCTCGTCGAGGCGGTCGAGCACCTCCTCGAGCGCTAACGGGTCCTCGAGCCGCCACGTGTCGACGTTCTTGATCACCGGCTCCTCCGAGAGGTAGTAGCGGATGAGGTCGGGCAGGTAGGTGTAGACGAGCTTGTCGTCGGCGACGCCGTTGCCGACCGCGTTGGCGATCGTGACGTTCCCGAGCCGGGCCGCGAGCATCAGCCCGGGCGAGCCGAGCATCGAGTCGGCGCGGAACTGCAGCGGATCGAGGAACTCGTCGTCCACGCGGCGGTAGATCACGTCGACCCGGGTCGGGCCGGAGGTGGTGCGCATGAACACCTTGCCGCCCGTGCAGAACAGGTCGCGGCCCTCGACCAGCTCCACGCCCATGAGGCGGGCGAGGAGGGTGTGCTCGAAGTAGGCGGAGTTGTAGACGCCCGGGGTGAGCACGACCACGGTCGGGTCGTCGACGCCGTCGGGGGCGGAGGCGCGCAGTGCCTGCAGCAGCTTGTTCGGGTAATCGCCGACCGGGCGCACCCGCATCGAGACGAACAGCTCGGGCAGCGTCTGCGCCATCACCCGGCGGTTCGAGATGACGTAGGAGACGCCGGAGGGCACGCGGACGTTGTCCTCGAGGACCCGCCAGCCGCCCTTCTCATCGCGGATCAGGTCGATCCCGGACACCTGGATCCGCACGCCGTTCGCGGGGACGATGCCCGCGGCCTGCCGGTGGAAGTGGCTCGAGCTCGAGATCAGCCCGGCGGGGATGACGCCGTCGGCCACGGCGTTCTGCGAACCGTAGACGTCGGCGAGGAACGCCTCGAGAGCACGGACCCGCTGCTTGATGCCGGTCTGCACCTCGTTCCACTCGGCGCGCTCGATCACCCGGGGGACGGCGTCGAGCGGGAACGGCCGCTCCTCCCCCGCGAAGTCGAAGGTGACGCCCTGCGCGAGGTAGGAGGAGGCGAGCGCGTCGGTGCGGCCGCGCAGCTCCTCCTGGGTCATCCGCGCGAGCGAGGAGTAGATGTCGCGGTAGGCGCCGCGGACCCCGTCGGGGCCTCCGGTCGACGCCACGTCGGCGAACATCTCGTCCCAGGGGGTGGCGCCCGTGTCGGGCCGCTCGACCTTCTGGGACCCGTATCCGTCGAAGAGGTCACCCATGGCACGACTCTAGTGCGGGGCGTATTGCGGGGATGTTTCGGGCGGCCGCGGGGCGAGCGGGGCGGGTCGGCGACGTCCGGGCACGGCACCGGCGCCGTCCTCCGACAGGCCGGCGGAGGCCCGGGGATCCACGGGAATAGATCCGGCCGCACGTGGTTGAATGAGGATGTACATGCAAACGCATGGACCAGGCCCCACCGGGCCGGAGGACAGAAGGAGCGCCTGATGCAGTTCGGCATCTTCACGGTCAGCGACATCACGACCGACCCCACGACCGGACGGACCCCGTCCGAGTCCGAGAAGATCCAGGCGACCCTCGCGATCGCGCTGAAGGCGGAGGAGATCGGCCTCGACGTCTTCGCCCTGGGCGAGCACCACAATCCGCCGTTCTGGTCCTCCTCCCCCACCACCACGCTCGGCTACCTCGCGGCGAAGACCGAGAGGATCACGCTCTCCACCGCGATGGCCCTCATCACCACGAACGACCCGGTGAAGCTCGCCGAGGACTACGCGATGCTCCAGCAGCTCGCCGGCGGCCGCGTCGACCTGATGCTCGGCCGCGGCAACACCGGCCCCGTCTACCCGTGGTTCGGCAAGGACATCCGCCGCGGCATCGAGCTGACGATCGAGAACTACGACCTGCTGCACCGCCTGTGGACCGAGGACTTCGTCGACTGGGAGGGCCAGTTCCGCACGCCCCTCCAGGGCTTCCAGTCGACCCCGCGCCCCCTCGACGGCGTCGCGCCGTTCGTGTGGCACGGATCGATCCGCTCCCCGCAGATCGCCGAGCAGGCCGCCTACTACGGCGACGGCTTCTTCGCGAACCACATCTTCTGGCCCGCCTCGCACACCCAGAAGATGGTGCAGCTCTACCGCCAGCGCTTCGAGCACTACGGCCACGGGACCGCCGATCAGGCGATCGTCGGCCTCGGCGGGCAGATCTTCCTGGCGAAGAACTCGCAGGACGCGGTCTCGCAGTTCCGCCCCTACTTCGACAACGCCCCCGTCTACGGCCACGGCCCCTCGCTCGAGGACTTCACGGAGCAGACCCCGCTCACCGTCGGCTCCCCGCAGCAGATCATCGACCGCACCCTCGGCTTCCGCGAGTACGTCGGCGACTACCAGCGCCAGCTCTTCCTGATGGACCACGCGGGACTCCCGCTGAAGACCGTCCTGGAGCAGATGGACATGCTCGGCGAGATCCTCCCCGCTCTCCGCGCCGGCTTCGCCGAGGGCCGCCCCGCGCACGTGCCCGACGCCCCCACCCATGCCTCCCTCGTGGCCGCGCGCGACGCGCAGCCCGCGGCCGAGCCCGTCACCGTCTAGTCAGGAGCTCTCCATGGACACCCGCAGGATCACCGTCCTCTCGGCCGGCCTCAGCCAGCCGTCCTCGACCCGGCTGCTCGCCGACCGCCTGGCCGACGCCGCCGAGTCCTCCCTCACCGAGCAGGGCTTCGCCGTCGAGCGGAGCGTCGTGGAGCTGCGCGACCTCGCGCACGACGTCACGAACAACCTCCTCACCGGCTTCGCGAGCCCCGCTCTGCAGACCGCGCTCGACGCGGTCGCCGGCGCCGACGGCCTGATCGCCGTGACGCCGATCTTCACCACCAGCTACAGCGGGCTCTTCAAGTCGTTCGTCGACGTGCTCGACACGGAGGCGCTGCGCGGCCTGCCCGTGCTGCTGGCGGCCACGGGCGGGTCCCCCCGCCACTCCCTGGCCGTCGACTACGCGATGCGCCCGCTCTTCACCTACCTGCACGCGGCGCCCCTCGCGACCACCGTGTTCGCGGCGACGGACGACTGGGGCGGCGCGACCGAGGACGGACGGGCGCTGCCCTCGCGCATCGAGCGCGCCGGACGCGAGCTGGCGGATCAGGCCGCCCGCTCCTCCCGCTCGGGCTCCACGCCCGACCCGTGGGCGCTCGACGGCTCGTTCGAGGGGATGCTCGGCCGCCGCGGCTGAACGCCCGCCGGGCGGATCGGCCGCTCCTCTCATGGATCGGCCGATCCGTCCAGCCGCGATAACCGCGGCCCTGCCGGAATAGCCTGCCCCCGGGAGCCTGCCGCTGGCCCCCGGAAGGAGGCCGTCATGGGCCTGACCAGCAAGGGGCTCCCCGCGGGGGCTCTCGACCTCTCGCAGCTCGGACGCGCGGTCCTCGACCGCCGCCGCTTCCTCGGAGCGCTCGGCGTCGCCGCCTCCGTCCCGGTCCTCTCCGGCTGCGGCTTCGCCCCCGCGGGCCCCGCGGCGAGCGCCGGCAGCGACACCCTCACCTTCACCACCTGGGGCACCGACGCCGAGCTGGCCGGCTTCCAGCGCGCGATCGACGCGTTCCAGACGGCGAACGCCGGCGCCACCGTGACCCTCAACGCGGTCCCGTACGAGCAGATGTTCACCAACATCGACGCGCAGCTGCAGGCGGGCAACCCGCCGGACGTCTTCCGGGTCCCGTACTACACGTTCGGCAGCTACGCCGGCCGCGACCAGCTCCTGGACCTGTCGGGCTTCCTCGACTCCGACGTCGCCGAGCGGTTCACCGATCCGGCCTGGGCCGCGGTGCAGAGCGGCGGGAGCCCCTTCGGCGTCCCCCACCACACCGACACCTCGCTGATCCTCTACAACACGCAGGTGCTGGCCGACGCGGGCGTCACCTCCTTCCCCTCCTCGCCCGAGGAGGCGTGGACCTGGGAGGAGTTCACCGAGGTCGGGCGGAAGCTGCGCGCCTCGCTCCCCGCCGAGCGCTACCCCTTCGCCTACAACTGGCAGGGCAACGGCGTCACGCGCTGGCTCAGCCTGCTCTTCCAGGCCGACGGCCGCTTCCTCACCGAGGACCTGTCCGGGCCCGCGATCGACTCCGCCGCCGGCCGCGCCGCGATCGACTTCAGCCGCAGCTTCTTCACCGACGGCCTCGTGCCGCCGAGCAGCTCTGTGCAGGCGACCACCTACGCCAGCGACCTCTGGTACTCGCAGACCACCGCGATGACCTTCGCCGGCGCGTTCCTCATCCCCGACGCCGACTCCACCCTCGACTTCGAGTGGGGCGCCACCTACTCCCCGCGCAACGTGCGCGGAGGCGGCGACTTCGGCGGCAACGCCCTCGTCGCGACCAAGGCCGCGAAGAACCCGGAGCTGGCCGCCTCCTTCCTCGCGTTCGTGACGGAGGAGGAGGCGATGCGCGACTTCTGCGCCGGCGCCTCGCTCCTCCCCACTCGCCGCGACCTCACGGAGTCGGGCATCGAGTTCGCCGTGCGCCCCGAGCTCGCCGAGGTGTTCCTCGGCCAGGCGGGCACCGTCCAGGCGTCCGACTCGGCGCAGGTCGCCTCGCCCGACATGGCCGCGATCATCACGGTGCTCAAGGAGCAGCTGGAGCAGGCCTTCGTCGGCGGGCGCAGCACCGAGGACACCATCGCCGGCCTCACCTCCGGCATCGCGGCCGCGACGCAGTGAGCCGGTCGGTCCTCGCGCCGGAGGCGGGCGGTCACCGCCTCCGGCGCACCTCCCGCGCCCCCGCCCGCGAGACGGCGGCCGCCTACGCGTTCCTCGCGCCGAACCTGCTGATGCTCGGGCTGTTCGTGTTCGTCCCCCTGGGCGGCGCGTTCCTGATCGGCTTCCAGCGCACGAACGGCTTCGGCGACGGCGTCTTCGTCGGGCTCGACAACTACGCGCGGCTGCTCGGCGACGGCCTCTTCTGGCGCTCGACGCTGAACACGGCGCTGTTCACCCTGATCGTGACCCCGCTCTCGATGGCGCTGGGCCTCGGCGCGGCGGTGCTGATGAACTCGGTGCTGCCCGCGCGTCCGGTGTTCCGCAGCATCCTCATCCTGCCGATGGCGGTCTCCGGCGTGGCGACGGCGCTGATGGGCGTGCTGATCTTCGACGAGAACAGCGGCGTGCTCGACGGCATGCTCCAGACGATCGGCCTCCCCCGCATCGCCTGGCAGTCCGGCGGAGCGGCCGCCTTCGCCTCCGTGGTGCTCGTCACCCTGTGGTGGCGCACCGGCTTCAACATGCTGATCTACCTGGCGGGGCTGCAGGGGGTGAACCCGGCGCTCTACGAGGCGGCCCGGCTCGACGGAGCGAACGCGTGGCAGCAGTTCCGCCACGTGACGCTGCCGCTGGTCGGCCCGTCGTCGTTCTTCCTGCTCATCCTCAACGTCATCTACTCGTTCCAGGTGTTCGACATCGTCTTCGTGCTCACCGGCGGCGGACCCCAGAACGCGACCTCGGTGCTCGTGACCTACGCCTACGACACCGGGTTCGTCACCCGCGACCAGGGCTACGCCGCGGCCATCGGCATCGTGCTGCTGATACTGACCATGATCTTCACCGCGGTGCAGTGGCGCACCAACCGCTCGAGGGACCTCGTCGAATGATTCGCACGTCGCGCACCTCGCGCCTGCTCCGCCTCGCCCTCGCCCTCGCCGTCTCGGTGGTCATCGTCTTCCCGCTGTACTGGATGGTCGTCGTCGCGTTCTCCTCGCGGTCCGAGCTGCTCGGCGGCACCCTCCGCCTCTGGCCGCGCGAGCTGACGCTGGTGAACTTCGAGCGCGTGTTCTCGTCGTTCCCCGTGGCGACCTGGTTCGGCAACTCCCTCGCGATCAGCCTGGTCACCGCGCTGATCACCGTGACGATCAACCTGCTCGGCGGCTACGCCTTCGCGCAGCTGCGGTTCCGCGGATCCGGAGTGCTCTTCCTCCTGGCCCTGTCGACGCTCACCCTGCCCGTGCAGGTGATCATGGTGGCGCTGTTCCGGCTCGTCACCGACCTCGGCCTCTACGGAAGCTACTGGGCGGTGATCCTGCCGACGGCGGCATCGGCGTTCGGGCTGTTCCTGGCGCGGCAGTTCATCCTCGCGATCCCGCGGGACCTGATCGAGGCGGCCCGGATCGACGGCGCCGGGCACTTCCGCGTGTTCACGGCCATCGTCCTCCCCCTCTCGAAGCCGCTCATCGCCGTGCTCTTCTTCATGTCGCTGCTCGGCTCCTGGAACGACTTCGCCTGGCCGCTCATCGCACTGAAGGAGAACGCGCTGTTCACGCTCCCGATCGGGCTGCTCTTCCTCCAGGGGCAGTTCGGCAGCGACTACGGAGCGACCATGGCGTTCGCCCTGGTGAACGTCGTGCCGATGGTGGTGCTGTTCCTGGTGTTCCAGCGCTACTTCGTGCAGGGCTTCGCGCGCAGCGGCCTCCGCTGACCCCGCGGCGGGGGGTGCGGATCGGTGCGCTGAGCGGCCATTCGTCCCCCCGTCCGGGGCCGGGAGTGTCAATCCCCCCGTTCCGCCGACCCGGCCGGCGCCGCCCCGCGGTACCGTCGTCGCAGGCGCCCACCTCGTGCGCTCCGGAGCGCACCGTTCGAGCGGAAGGCGGGATCGCCATGAGTACCGTCGCCGCGAACGCCGCCCAGCAGAAGGTGGCCGGCCGCTACTACCTGATCGAGCGCATCGGCTCCGGCGGGATGGGCTCGGTCTACCGGGCCCGCGACGAGACCGTGCAGCGCGAGGTCGCCGTGAAGGTGTTCCGCGCGGAGGCCTCGAACCCCGAGGACGTGGCCCGCCAGGAGCGCGAGGTGCGGATGCTGAGCTCCTTCGCCCACCCGGGCATCGTCAACCTCTTCGACGCGGGGCTGCACAACTTCGGCGGCGAGGTCCGCCGCTACGTCGTGATGGAGCTCGTCGCCGACCCCACGATGGAGGCGCGGCTCGAGTCCGGCCCCCTCCCGGCGGCGGAGGTCGCGGCGATCGGCACGCAGCTCGCCGAGGCCCTCGCCTACCTGCACGAGCGCGGCGTCGTGCACCGCGACGTGAAGCCCGCGAACATCCTGGTCAGCGAGGTCGCCTCCAGCGGCTACACCCGCACCGCCAAGCTCACCGACTTCGGCGTGGCCCACTTCATGGACGGCTCCCGCCTCACCAGCGACGGCGTCGTGATCGGCACCGCGAGCTTCGTCAGCCCGGAGCAGGTCGCGGGCGAGCCGATCAGCGGAGCGAGCGACGTCTTCTCCCTCGGCCTGGTCCTCCTCGAGGCGATCACCGGTCACCGCGAGTACTCGGGCACCGTCCTCGAGGCGGCCATCGCCCGCCTCCACCGCAGCCCCTCCGTGCCCGACACCCTGCCGGCGGAGTGGCGGGCGCTGCTGACCTCGATGACGCAGCGGGACCCGGAGAAGCGGCCGACCGCCGACGAGGTCGCGCACCGGCTCCGCGGCGGGATGACGACGGGCACGGCGGCGGCCGCGCCGACCGCCTCGGACTCGCGCGCGGCACGGATCCGGCGCTCCGTGATCATCGGCTCGAGCGTGGTCGGCGTCGGCGCGATCGCGGCGCTGTCGTGGATGCTCGGAGCGCTCGCCGGTCGCTGACCGTTCGGGCGCGGGGCCCTAGGCCTCGCCGGGGAACGCGGGACGGAGCACGATCCGCGTCCAGGCGCCCACGTAGATCCGATCGCCCTCCTCGACCTCGCGGCGCTGACCGGCGGCGATCGGCGACTGCGGGAGCGGCGCCCCGGCCGGGGCGAGGTACGTGCCGTTCGCCGACTGCAGATCCTCGACCCACCAGCGGTAGCCGTCGGTGCTCAGCTGGCAGTGGCGCCGCGAGACACCGGAGTCGGAGCCGCAGTCCACCTGCGGCGAGACGCCGCGGGAGACGGACGGGCGGCCGACGAGCAGGGTGCGCTCGCGGAGGACGACGGTCGCGGGCGGGCCCGGCGAGGGCATGGGGTCGTCGGCGCGCTGCTCGGCGTACCACTCCGGGTCGACCCAGAGCTCGGCGATCCACGGGCGGTCCGGGTCCGCGGAGGCGGCGGCGGGGCGGGCGGAGCCGGTGGCCGGCGCGGACGCGGCCTCCTCCTCCGACGCTGAGGCCTCGGGTGCCGCGTCGGGGGCTGCGGCCTCGGGTGCAGGGGCCTCCGGGATCACCTCGGTCGGCGGAGCGGCGGGCGGCGCGGTCGCGACGGGGGTGTCGAAGCCGGCCTCCTGCTCCGGGACCAGCTCGGTCGGAGCCGCGGGATCGGCCTGCGGCGCGGGCGCCTCGCCCAGGTGCTGGGCCGGGTCCCCCGACGGCGTCGCGGAGCCGCCGACCTCGCCCGGAGCGCGGACGGCGCCGGAGGAGGTGAACGGATCGGCCTCGGGGAGGGAGCCGGTCGTGAAGTCGTAGCCGCAGTTCTCGCAGAACAGGGCGCCGGGCTCGTTCGGGAACGAGCAGTGCGGGCAGACCGAGGGGCCGGTCGGGATCGCGGTGGTCGGCGCGGCGGGAGCGGGCGACGGGGCCGCAGCGGCACCGATGGGCGCCCCGCAGATGTCGCAGTAGTCGCCGGACTGCGAGGTGTGCCCCTCGGGACAGCGGAAGCTCACTTGCGCACCCGCGTGGTCTTGGTCGACGCGGTGTCCAGCGCCATCTCGTCGAGGCGGTCCACGCCGCGCTTGAGCCGCACGGTGCCCTCGTTCGGGTTGTCGATCTCGACGACCTTCCGCAGCTTCGCGGTCGCCTCGTCGTTCCCGGTGACGGAGGCGAGCTGCACCGCCCGCCCGAGCTTGACCGTGGCGGTCGCCTCGTCGCCCCGCGCCTTGGCCGCGAGCCCGTCCTGGATCGCGGAGGCGAGCTCGGTCTGGCCGGTGTAGTGGGCGACGGCGGGGTCGATGCGGGCGGTCAGGGCGGAGTCGTCCGTCCAGCGCGCCTTCACCAGGGCGGAGGCGACCACCTCGTCGCGCACGCTGAGCTGCACCCGCGCGGCGAGCTGCTCCGAGCCGACCGGCTTCGACGCGACCCGGACCGCCACGTGGTACTCCCGCGACTCGTCGCCCCAGGCGCCGGTCGGGTAGGCGCCGGTGAGCGGGTTCACGGCGTTCCGCCGGGAGCTGAGGTCCTCGAGGTTCGGCGCGACCTGGCGGACGAAGAGCAGCTGCGCGCCCTGCGGAGTCCAGACGCGGAGCTCGCCGTTGGCGACTCCCCGGCCCATCGACGCCCGCATCAGCGACTCGAAGTCGGCGGCCATGTCGGCCGGGTTCGCGATCAGGCCCACGGTGCCCAGCAGGGCGCTCGCGATGGTGCGCGCCTCCTCGACGATCCAGCGGGAGCCGACGCCGCGCACGTCGCACTGGAAGTCGCCCGACGCCGCGCGGATCGCCGCGTCCAGCTGCATCCGCGACTCGTGCTCGTTCTTGCCGTCGGTGAGGAGGATCGCGTGCCTCTGCGTCGCCTCCGCCACGGTCGCGAACAGCTGGCGGGCGAGGGTCAGCCAGGTGCCCATCGCGGTGCCGCCGTCGGCCTGGAGGTAGCCGATCGCCTCCTTCGCCGCGGCCCGCGCCCCCGGCTCCATCCGCACCATCGAGACGGTGGCATTGGGGTAGGGGAAGGCGCGGTCGGCGCGCTCGGATCCGGCCACGACGGCGAAGAAGGTGCCGTCCAGGATCTGGTCGACGGCCACGGCGGCGGCGCGCTTCGCGGCCGTCATGTTCTCGCCGGTCATCGATCCGGAGCAGTCGACGATGATGATCTCGGCCGCGGCCCCGTCGGACCCGGCGACCCCCGTGCCGGACGCGGTCACCGTGACGATGGCGTGCACGTCGGTGGCGCCGTCCGAGAGGAACTCGTTCTGGAAAACACTCGCGCTGAACTCCGCCATTCCGGCAGTTTACGGGGACGCCCGGCCCGAGCGGCCCTCCATCGCCGAGGATCGGCCGGGCATCGCGGCCCGACGCCTGCACGACAGCTGTCGGGGCGGGCGGAGGCGGGTCGAGCGCCGCCGGAGCGCCCCCGTCAAGCCCGCCGCGACCGGACGCCGCCGATGCCAGGGTGGAGCCGTGCCTCCCTGGACCCTCGCCCTCGCCAGCGGCGCCATCGGCGGCGCCACCCTCCTGATCGGCGCCGCGCTCGCCTGGTTCGTGCGCGTGCCCCCGAAGCTCACCGCCGCGATCTCCGCCTTCGGAGCAGGGGTGCTGATCTCGGCGCTCGCCTACGAGCTCGTGCAGGAGGCGGCGGACGACGGAGGACTGCTCCCGACGATCCTCGGCACGCTCGCGGGAGCCGTCGTCTTCGTCGGCGCGGACGCGCTGCTCACCCGCGCCGGCGCGGGGAACCGCAAGAGCGCGAAGGGGTCGGGCGGAGGAGGAGGCGCGGCCATCGCGGCCGGCGCCCTGATCGACGGGGTCCCCGAATCGATCGTGCTCGGCCTCTCGGTCGCCCAGGGCGGAGCGGGAGCGGCGATCAGCGTGCCCATCGTCGCCGCGGTCGCGATCTCGAACCTCCCCGAGGGACTGTCCTCGACGGTCGGCATGAAAGCCGACGGCCGCTCCGCCCGCTACGTCTTCACCGTCTGGGGCGGGATCGCCGCGATCTCGGCCGCCGCAGCGCTGGTCGGCTTCCTGGTCTTCGCCGCCGCACCGGGCGCGGTCGTGGCCTTCGTGACGACCGTCGCCGCCGGCGCGATCCTCGCCATGATCTCGAACACGATGATCCCCGAGGCGTTCGACCGCGACGACGTGCTCACCGGGCTGTACGCGGTCCTCGGGTTCGTGACGGCGTTCGCCTTGCACAGTGCTGGTTAGGACGCCGCTCCCCGCGCGGCGTCCCGCAGTCGGCTCGAGCGCATGGCCGGGTCCCGAGGAGCGGGATGCGCACGGCGACGCGGATCCGCTGGAACGCGGATCCCCGGATACGCCTCGCGACGGCGCCGCTCCCCGCGCGGCGTCCCGCAGTCGGCTCCAGCGCATGGCCGGGTCCCGAGGAGCGGGTCGCGCACGGCGACGCGGATCCGCTGGAACGCGGATCCCCGGATACGCGTCGCGACGGCGCCGCTGCCTTCGCGGCATCCTGCAGTCGGCTCCAGCGCGGGGCCGGGTCCCGAGGAGCGGGTCGCGCACGGCGACGCGGATCCGCTGGAACGCGGATCCCCGGATACGCCTCGCGACGGCGCCGCTGCCTTCGCGGCATCCCGCAGTCGGCTCCAGCGCGGGGCCGGGTCCCGAGGAGCGGGTCGCGCACGGCGACGCGGATCCGCTGGAACGCGGATCCCCGGATACGCCCCGCGAGGACGCCGCTCCCCGCGGAACGGAGTGCGGTCAGCCGCTGAAGGCGGTGAGGGCGTCGTCGAGGATGCCGAGGCCGCGGGCGACCTCGGCGGAAGTGATGACGGCCGGCGGGACCACGTGGATCCGGTTGTCTGCGGTGAAGGGCAGGAGACCGCGGGACAGCAGGTCGGTCTTGAGGCGGGCGACGGAGGCCGCCGGCAGCGGGGTGCGCGCGGCCCGGTCGGTGACCAGCTCCAGGGCCCAGAACACTCCGGAGCCCCGGACCTCGCCGATCAGGTCGTGCTTCGCCTCGAGCGCCGCCAGGCCGGGGGCCAGGTGCTCCGAGCCGATGGTGCGCGCGTTGTCGACGATCCCCTCCTCCTCCATGGCCTCGAGCGTCGCGACGACGCTGGCCGCGGCGAGCGGGTGGCCCGAGTAGGTGAGACCGCCGGGGAAGACGCGCTCATCGAAGTGGTGGGCGATCGGATCCGAGATGACGACGCCGCCGATCGGGACGTAGCCGGAGTTGACGCCCTTCGCGAAGGTGATCAGGTCGGGGCGCACGTCGAAGGCGTCGAAGGCGAACCACTCCCCCGTGCGGCCGAAGCCCGCCATGACCTCGTCGAGGATCAGCTGGATGCCGTACCGGTCGGCGATCTCGCGCACACCCGCGAGGTAGCCGGGCGGCGGCGTGAGCACGCCGGCGGTGCCGGGGATGGTCTCGAGGAGGAACGCGGCGATCGACTCCGGCCCCTCCGCCTGCACGACGCGCTCGAGGTGGTGGAGGGCGCGCTCGCACTCCTGCTCGAAGGTCTCGGCCCAGAACTCGCTGCGGTACAGGTAGGGCCCGAAGGCGTGCACGTGCCCGCGGGAGTACTCGTTCGGAATGCGGCGCCAGTCGCCGGTCGAGACGATCGCCGCTCCCGTGTTGCCGTGGTACGAGCGGTACAGCGAGACGACCTTGTCGCGGCCGGTGAACAGCCGCGCCATGCGGATCGCGTTCTCGTTCGCGTCCGCGCCGCCGTTGGTGAAGAAGACCTTCTCCATGCCCTCGGGCGCCCGCTCGGTGATCAGGCGGGCCGCCTCGGCGCGGGTCTCGTTCGCGTAGGCCGGGCCGACGGTGGTGAGGACGCCCGCCTGCTCCTGGATCGCGGCGACGACCTTCGGGTGCTGGTAGCCGATGGTGACGTTCACGAGCTGGCTCGAGAAGTCGAGGTAGCGGGTGCCGTCGACGTCCCAGACCTCGGCGCCGAGACCGCCCGCGATCGGCAGCGGATTCAGCGCGCCCTGCGCCGACCAGGAGTGGAAAACGCGGGACCGGTCGGCGGCGGTGACCGAGGCGTTGTCGCGGACGGTGGGGGCGGTCGAGGACGTCATGGTCTCCATCGTGCCGCGCGCGCCTCGGAAGCGGGCGTGCGGATCCGTTGATGCGCGGACCCTACGATGGACGGAACGTCGAAGGGAGCCGCGCATGCCCGCGACCGTCCGCGATCTTCTGGCCGAACCGGCCTTCCGCCTCCGCGTGCTCGCCGGCGTCCACGACGAGGCCGACCTCGACGCCCCTCTGGTGTGGGCGCACTCCTCGGACCTCGTCGATCCGACGCCCTGGCTCGAGTCGGGCCAGCTGCTGCTGACCGACGGCGTCCACTTCACCGGGCACGACAGCGCCGAGTTCTCGGAGGAGTACGTCGCCCGGCTGCGCGGCCGCGGCATCCGCGCGCTCGGCTTCGCCACCCGCATCGTGCACGACGAGGTGCCCGCCGCTCTCGTCACGGCGTGCGAGCGCCAGGGCCTGCCGCTGCTGGAGGTGGCGGACCTGACTCCGTTCATGGGGATCATCCGCTTCGTCGCCGACGTGATCTCGCGGGAGCAGCGCGAGCGGCTGGAGTGGTCGCTCGAGGCGCAGCGGCGGGTCGCCCGCGCGGCGCTGCGGCCGGACGGGCTCGCGGCGATCCTCACCGAGCTGGAGCGGCAGCTGGACTGCTGGGTCGCCCTCTACGACGCGGCCGGGCAGAGGGTGCACCTGCCCACCCGGCTCGACGTGCCGGCGGAGGAGGCGGTCGCCGCGGCCGCGAGGCACGCCCTGACCCGCGGCAGCCGAGCGGGACTCCGACTCGACGACGGCGGCGGAGTGACGCTGCAGACGATCGGGCGCCGCGACCACCTGCGCGGGGTGCTCGCCGTGGGCACCGGCACGCCCCTGGACCCGGCGGGCAGCGACCTCGTCGCGAGCGTCATAGCCCTGGCGAGCATCGCGCTGGAGCAGCGGCGCGCGTTGGACTCCTCCCGCCGGCAGCTGCGCTCCGGACTGCTCGAGCTGCTGGCCGCGGGAGCCTTCGACGTCGCCGAGAGCACCGCACGGCGCCTGGGGAGCCCGCTGCCCGCCGAGCCCGTGCGGGTGGTCGTGCTGAGCGCGCCCGTGTACGGCGACTCGCTCCTCGACGAGCTGGAGGTCGTGGCGGAGGAGGACGGCGCGCGCCTGTTCTTCGCCGAGAGGGACGGCTCGCTCGTCGCCGTCGCCGCCGCCGACGGACTCGAGCCGCTGACCGCCGTGCTGGAGCGGCACGGCGCGAGCGCCGGCGCCTCCGCCCCGATCGGCTGGTCGGACCTGGACCGGGGCCTCGAGGAGGCGCGGCGCGCCGCCGAGCGGACAGGAGACGGGACGGTGGTCCGCTTCGAGGACGTCGCCGCCGAGGGGATGATCGGGCTCCTCGCCGCCGCCGGAGCAGCACCGCTCGCCCGCCGGATGCTCTCACCGCTGCTGACCCCCGAGGGAGCCGTGCTGCTCGAGAGCGCCCGCGTCTGGCTCCGCCGCAACGGCGCCTGGGAGCCCGCCGCCCGCGACCTCGGCGTGCACCGTCACACCCTCCGCAACCGCATCACCGCCGTCGAGCGCGCCCTCGGCCTCGACCTCGACGACGTCTCCGCCCGCACCGAGCTCTGGACGGCGCTGCGGCTCCACTCGTAGCCGATCTCCTCCTGGCGTCGTCGATCGGCCGCGGTCGGCCGGGGAGGGTGGTCGCGCTGGGAAGAGCGGGTCGCGTACCGCGCACGACGATCCGCT
>NZ_PSVX01000044.1:0-34019 GCF_002932695.1 Rathayibacter sp. AY1D2
CGCTCCGCCACGGGGGACGCCTCCGCTCTGGGAGAGCTCGTCGACCGCTTCGGCGGCCTCGTCTCGGCGTGCGTCGGCACGGTCCAGGCCGACCCGGCCGGCCGCGACCGGCTCTGCACCGACGTCTTCACCGCCGTGTGGCGCCGCTCCCGCGAGGGCGCCCGCTCGCCGGAGCCCGTGCTCTGGGTGCTCGAGGTCCTCTGCGAGACCCTCGGCTCCGCGCACGAGCTCGCCCGGCGTCCGCTCGGCAGCGGCCTGCTCGCCCTCGACTGCCCGGACCGCGAGCTCCTGCTGCTGGCTGCGGCCGGCGGCTTCTCGCAGGCCGAGATCTCGGCGTTGACCGGGATCGACGAGTTCCGGCTGCGCTCGATCCTCCGGAACGCGCTCGAGGCGCTCCAGGGTCGCGACAGCGATCTTCTGACGGCCTGACCGCCGGAGCCGTCGCGGGAGTAAAGTTGAGTCCATCGAACTCAACTTCCGAGCCACGGAGGAGACCACCATCATGCAGGCCGGTCGGATGCCCCAGCAGGACGAGAAGTCCGCACTCGAGCAGTACGGCGTCAACCTGACCGCCATCGCGGCGAGCGGCAAGCTCGACCCGGTGATCGGGAGGGATGCCGAGATCCGGCGCGTCAGCCAGGTGCTCACGCGCCGCACCAAGAACAACCCCGTCCTCATCGGCGAGCCCGGCGTCGGCAAGACCGCCGTCGTCGAGGGGCTCGCGCAGCGGATCGTCGCGGGCGACGTCGCCGAGAGCCTCAAGGGCAAGCAGCTCGTCAGCCTCGACCTCTCGGCCCTGATCGCCGGAGCGAAGTACCGCGGCGAGTTCGAGGAGCGACTGAAGGCCGTGCTCCAGGAGATCGAGGAGTCCGACGGCCGGATCATCACCTTCATCGACGAGCTGCACACGCTGATGGGCGCGGGTGGAGGCGAGGGGTCGGTGGCGGCCGCGAACATGCTCAAGCCGATGCTGGCGCGCGGCGAGCTGCGGATGATCGGTGCGACGACGCTCGACGAGTACCGCCAGTACATCGAGAAGGACGCCGCTCTCGAGCGCCGCTTCCAGCAGGTCCTCGTCGGCGAGCCGACCGTCGAGGACACCGTGGCGATCCTCCGCGGGCTGAAGGAGCGCTACGAGGCGCACCACAAGGTGGCGATCGCCGACTCCGCCCTGGTCGCCGCCGCGTCGCTCTCGAACCGCTACATCACCTCCCGCCAGCTGCCGGACAAGGCGATCGACCTGATCGACGAGGCCGCGTCGCGGCTGCGCATGGAGATCGACTCCGCTCCCGTCGAGATCGACGAGCTGCGCCGTTCCGTGGACCGGCTGAGGCTCGAGGAGCTGGCGCTGAAGAAGGAGAAGGACGAGGCCTCGAAGGCGCGGCTGGAGAAGCTGCGCGAGGACCTGGCCCGCCGCGGCGCCCAGCTCGAGGAGCTGCAGGAGCGCTGGGAGCGCGAGCGCGCCTCCCTCAACCGCGTCGGCGAGCTCAAGAACCGGCTCGACGCCCTGCGGATCGCCGCCGAGCGCGCGCAGCGCGAGGGGAAGCTCGAGCGCGCGTCGAAGCTGCTCTACGGCGACATCCCGGTGATCGAGCGCGAGCTCGCGGCCGCCGAGGCGGAGGAGGAGCCGGCCGAGGGCCGCATGGTCAACGAGCAGGTGACGGCCGACGACATCGCCGCGGTGATCGCCGCCTGGACGGGGATCCCCGTCGGGCGTCTCCTGCAGGGCGAGACCGAGAAGCTGCTGCACCTCGAGACCGAGCTGCACCGCCGACTGATCGGCCAGGACGAGGCGGTGTCGGCCGTCGCGGACGCGGTGCGCCGCACCCGCGCGGGCATCTCCGACCCCGACCGGCCGACCGGCTCCTTCCTCTTCCTCGGGCCGACCGGCGTCGGCAAGACCGAGCTGGCGAAGGCGCTCGCCGACCACCTCTTCGACGACGAGAAGGCGATGGTCCGCATCGACATGTCGGAGTACGGCGAGAAGTTCGCCGTCTCGCGGCTGGTCGGCGCCCCTCCCGGCTACATCGGCTACGAGCAGGGCGGCCAGCTCACGGAGGCGGTCCGCCGCCGCCCGTACTCGGTGGTGCTCCTCGACGAGATCGAGAAGGCGCACCCCGAGGTGTTCGACGTCCTGCTCCAGGTGCTCGACGACGGCCGGCTCACCGACGGCCAGGGGCGGACGGTCGACTTCCGCAACACGATCCTCATCCTCACCTCCAACCTGGGGTCGCAGTTCCTCGTGGACCCGGCGCTGTCACGGCCGCAGAAGGAGGAGGCGGTCCAGCAGATGGTGCGCCAGGCCTTCAAGCCCGAGTTCGTGAACCGGCTCGACGACATCGTGATCTTCGACGCGCTCGACCGCACCGAGCTCGGCGAGATCGTGTCGCTGTACGTCGACCGGCTGTCGAGGAGGCTCTCGGAGCGACGGCTCGACCTGGCGGTGACGCCCGCGGCCCGCGGGTGGCTGGCCGAGCGCGGCTACGACCCGCAGTACGGCGCGCGGCCGCTGCGCCGGCTGATGCAGCGGGCGATCGACGACCAGCTGGCGACGGCGCTGCTCGGCGGCACGGTGCGCGACGGGGACGTGGTGCTGGTGGACGTGGCGCCGGACGGCGAGAGCCTGTCGGTGACGGCCGGGATGCCCGCGTCGGACTGACCGGGGTGCTCGAGCCCTGTCGCGAGTCCGCCTTCTGCGTACTCGCAGGGGAGAGGAGCGCGCGGGTGGCGACGGAAGTTCCCTCCACAGGGCGCGCGAGGGCGGGAGTCGTCCACAGTCGCGGGATCCGCGGCGCGCCCGTCCGGCGGGCTCCGTAGCGTCGGCGGCATGTCCTTCGAAACGCCCGGCCCCCGGATGGCCGACCTCCCTCCCGAGGAGCGGCCGAGGGAGCGCCTCCGCGCCTACGGACCGGAGGCGCTCACCGACGCCGAGACCCTCGCCGTGCTCATCGGGGCCGGCGTCCGCGGCGCCAACGCGACCGTCGTCGCGCAGCGCCTCCTCGCGCGCTTCGGCGGCATCGACGCCGTCGCCCGGGCCGGGGTGGCCGATCTGATGCGGCACCGCGGAGTCGGCGAGGTCGCCGCCTGCCGCCTGGTCGCCTCCTTCGAGCTGCGGCGGAGGATGAACCGCGCCTCGCGCGCCGCCCGCGTGACCGACGCCGCCGGCCTGGCCGGGCTCGTCGCTCCGCTGCTGGCCGCCCGGCCGGTCGAGACCGTGCTGGCGGTGGCGCTCGCCGAGTCCGGAGCCGTCCGCGACGTCCTCACGCTGGCCGACGGAGCCCCGGCGCACGCCGAGATCCCCGTCGCCGCCGTGCTCGCCGAGGTGCTGGCGCGCGGCGCGGCGGGCATCGGCCTGGCGCACAGCCACGCGGGCGAGGCCGTGGTGCTCCCCTCCGACCGTGCGGCGACGCGGGCGATCGCCGACGGGGCAGAGGCGTGCGGCCTGCGGTTCCTCGCGCACGTCGTGATCGGGCGCGACGGCTGGGCGGAGGCGCAGCCGTGACGCGGTGCAGGGCTGCTGCGGGGCCCCTCCGTTCCGGCAGGACGCCTCCCGCCCGGCGTCGGACCGCCCCCGGCCGCGCCCCGGCTCTTCACCTGGGCCGCGTCGGCGCGCGTTCGTGCAAGCCCCCGCCTCTCCGGCGCCCGCGGCCGGTCGCGGGCGTACCGTGGACGCCGACCCCATCCCCCTCCCGACCAGGAGCACCCATGCGAGCAACACTCATCCACGGCGAGCGCGACATCCGACTCGAGGAGGTCCCCGACCCGCAGCTCTCGACGGGGCGCGACGCGATCGTCCGCGTCACCGCGGCCTGCGTCTGCGGCTCCGACCTCTGGCCCTACCGCGGCGTCACTCCCACCAAGGAGGCGCACCGCATCGGCCACGAGTTCGTCGGCGTCGTCGAGGAGATCGGCGACGACGTGCACGACGTCGCGGTCGGCGACTTCGTGATCGCCCCGTTCTACGTCTGCGACGGCACCTGCGCGAACTGCGCCAACGGCGTCTCCACCTCGTGCCTCACCGGCGGCTGGTGGGGCGCCGAGGTCCGCGAGGAGGGCTTCGCGGACGGCGCCCAGGGCGAGAAGGTGCGCGTGCCCCTCGCCGACGGCACGCTCTTCCGCGTGGGCATGGACCCGGATCCGGCGCTCATCCCCAGCCTGCTCACCCTCGCCGACGTGATGGGGACCGGCCACCACGCCGCGGTCTCGGCCGGTGTCACCGCGGGCTCGACCGTCGCGGTCGTCGGTGACGGCGCGGTCGGCCTCTGCGCCGTCCTGGCGGCCAAGCGCCTCGGCGCGACCACGATCATCGCGATGTCGCGGCACGAGTCGCGGCAGAACCTCGCCCGCCGCTTCGGGGCGACCCACATCGTCGAGACCCGCGGCGACGAGGGCGTCGCGCGCGTCCGCGAGCTGACCGGCGGGATCGGCGCCGACTGCGTGCTCGAGTGCGTCGGCACCAAGGAGTCGATGCAGCAGGCACTCGACTCCGCCCGCCCCGGCGGCATGGTCGGCTACGTCGGCGTCCCCAACGGAGGCCCCGAGCTGCCCGTCCGCCAGATGTTCGGCTCGAACGTGGGCGTCAACGGCGGAGTCGCGCCGGTCCGCGGCTACATGGCCGAGCTGCTGCCGGACGTGCTCAGCGGCGCGATCGAGCCCGGTCTGGTCTTCGACCTCGAGCTGCCCCTCGAGGAGATCGCCGAGGCGTACGCCGCAATGGACGAGCGCCGCGCGATCAAGACCCTCGTGCGTCCGTAATCCCGCGGAGGGGCGCCGGCACGGCCGCGAGGAGTAGCCTCCCGCGCATGACCGCGTCAGCCCGCACCGCCGCGACGGCGCCCCTCTTCCACCCCGACCTCGCGCTCGGCCGCTTCCTCCCGCCGATCGTCCTCGGCCCGCGACTGCTGCGCCTCGCCACGCGACGCGCCGCCGAGGGAGGCGAGGCCCCGCCCGACATCGTGGTCGACGACGTCGAGATCCCCGTCGCCGGAGCCGCTCCCGTCCGGGCCCGCAGCTACCGGCCGCGCATCCTCCGCGGTACCGCTCCCGCGCTCCTCTGGGTGCACGGCGGCGGCATGGTGCTCGGCAGCCACCTTCAGGACGAGGCGCCCTGCATCGGCTTCGCCCGCACCCTGGGCATCACGGTCGTCTCCGTCGACTACCGCCTCGCGCCCGCGCATCCGGCCCCGGCTGCCGTCGAGGACGTGCTGGCCGCGTTCGACTGGCTCGTCGAGCACGCGCAGGAGCGCGGCGTCGACCCGGCGCGCATCGCCGTCGGAGGCGCGAGCGCGGGCGGCGGCATCGCCGCGGGTGCGACCCTCCTCGCCCACGACCGCGGAGGAGCGCAGCCCGCGTTCCAGCTGCTCGTCTACCCGATGCTCGACGACCGCACCGTCACCCGGCCCGGTCCTCCTCCGCGCGGAGTCCGCGTCTGGACCCCGGGCAGCAACCGCTTCGGCTGGACCGCCTACCTCGCAGGCGAGCCCGGCGGCCCCGGCGTCACGGCCTACGCCGCCCCCGCCCGCCGCGACGACCTCACGGGCCTGCCGCCGGCCTGGATCGGCGTCGGCGGCCTCGACCTCTTCCACGACGAGGACGTCCGCTACGCCGAGCGCCTGCGCGCGGCCGGAGTGCCGTGCGGGCTCGAGATCGTGGAGGGCGCCTTCCACGGCTTCGACGCCCTGTTCCGCCGGACCGGTGTGGCGAAGCGCTTCTGGGCGGCGCAGGCCGCGGCGCTCGGCGAGGCCCTCCTCGCCTGACCTCCGCGTCGACGCGCCGGGCCGATTCCGTCTCCGGCGCTCGGCACTGCGAGGCTGAGGGGCGACGGCCGCCGCCCGCGCGTCACCCGTGCCGTGCCTGCCGCGCATCCGTCTCCGCCCGCCGCCCCGCCCCGTCTCCCGGAGGACCCATGGACATCGACCGCCTCGCCACCCGCTACGAGATCGCCCTGCCCGCCTGGATCGGCGACGCCCTCCGCGACGTCCCCGAGGTCCTCCCGAGCCTCGAGGACCGGATGGCCCTCGTGCACGCGCTCGCCGACCGCAACTTCCGCGAGGGGAACGGCGGCCCGTTCGCGGCGATCGTCGTCGAGCGCGACTCCGGTCGTCTCGTCTCGGTCGGAGTGAACGTCGTCCTCGGCAGCGGGGTCTCGTCCGGCCACGCCGAGGTGACGGCGCTCGGTCTCGCGCAGACCGCGCTCGGCACCTGGGACCTCGGCGGCGAGGGCCTCCCCGCGCACGACCTGGTCGTCAACTGGCGCCCGTGCGTGCAGTGCTACGGAGCGACGATGTGGTCGGGGGTGCGCCGGCTGGTCGTCGCGGGCTCCGGCCCCGAGCTCGAGGAGATCAGCACCTTCGACGAGGGGCCGATGCGCGAGGACTGGGCCGCGCAGTTCGAGGCCCGCGGCATCGGGGTCGTCGACGGCGTGCTCCGCGACGAGGCCCTCGACGTGTTCCGCGCCTACCGCGCCTCCGTCGACTCCGGCGAGGTGCTCGTCTACAACGCCCGCGCCGACTCCTGATACCGCGGCGGGTCCGGTCCTCGCATCGGTTCCGCGCCGGACGCACGGGAGCCCCGCCTCAGCGGGGCCCCGTGCGGTCCTGAGCTGCCGGCCGCTGGAAGCGGTCAGCGGCGGCTCAGCGCCACCAGTCGTCGAACATCGACAGCGGCACCTGGCGCTTGTGCTCGGTCGCGGCGTACCGCGCCTCGATGGCCTCGGCGACGGCCTGGTCGACCTCGCCGCCCTCGAGGTACGTGTCGAGGTCGGCGTAGGTGAGCCCGAGGTTCGTCTCGTCGGTCTGGCCGGGGTTGTCGTCGAGCAGGTCCGCCGTCGGCGCCTTCTCGTAGAGCCGGGCCGGTGCGTCCAGGTGCTCGAGGAGCGAGCGCCCCTGCCGCTTGGTGAGGCCGGTGAGCGGGAGGACGTCGGCGCCGCCGTCGCCGTACTTCGTGAAGAAGCCGGTGACCGCCTCGGCCGCGTGGTCG
Source organism: Rathayibacter sp. AY1D2 (assembly GCF_002932695.1). Classification (NCBI taxonomy): domain Bacteria; kingdom Bacillati; phylum Actinomycetota; class Actinomycetes; order Micrococcales; family Microbacteriaceae; genus Rathayibacter; species Rathayibacter sp. AY1D2. Next base: position 6,979 of record NZ_PSVX01000044.1, read on the forward strand.
GTCCCGACGACGAGCATCCCGGCCTGGCCGGCGATCGCGTACTGCGCGATCATCCGCATCCGCGCCTTCACGTTGCCCTTCACGAAGTCGCTGATCGGCTCGTCGACCGCGTCGCCGAATGCTGCGGCCACGCCGTCGACGCCCTGGTGGATGTCGAAGACGACCTGGCGGTCCGGGCGGATGAACGTGAGGGCGAGCTGGGCGTCCTCCTCGTCGGCCTGCACCTTGTACGGCAGGCGGACCGCGATGAAGGAGGCGTCGCCGCCGCTCGCGCGGACCTGCTCGACCGCGAGCTGGCAGAGGCGCCCGGCGAGGCTCGAGTCCTGGCCGCCGCTGATGCCGAGGACGAGGCCCTTCGCGCCGGTGCTGCGGAGGTAGTCGGCGAGGAAGCCGCTGCGCCGTTCGACCTCGACGGCCGGATCGACGGCGGGGGAGACGTGGAGCTCGGAGATGATCTGCTGTTGGACGTCGCGCACGGCTTCACGCTACTCCGGATGCTCCCCGGCGGCCCCTCCTCGCCGCGGACGCGCAGGCTCCCGACGCCTCCCCGAAACAGGGTCCGCCCGCCGCGTCCGACTGGCGCGGCGCCTACCCGCGCTCGGCGACGATGCGGGCGATGCGCGCCGGGACGGTGTCGTCCTGGAGGCTCGTCACGTCTCCGAGCGGGCGGCCGTCGCGGATGTCGCCGAGCAGCCGCCGCATGATCTTGCCGGAGCGGGTCTTGGGCAGATCCGGCACCACCACCACGTCGCGCGGCTTGGCGATCGGACCGATCGCGACCGCCACGTGGTCGCGCAGGAGCGCCGAGAGCGTCGTGCCGAGCGCGGCCCAGTAGGCCGGGTCCTCCTCGGCGCGGTCGACGGCCTCGTCGGAGGGGATGACGAACGCCGCGATGGCCTGGCCGGTCGTCGCGTCGGCGACTCCGACGACTCCGGCCTCGCCGACGGCCGGATGGGCGACGAGTGCCGACTCGATCTCGATCGTGGACAGGCGGTGCCCGGAGACGTTGATGACGTCGTCGACGCGGCCGAGCACCCAGACGTCGCCGTCGGCGTCGTACTTCGCGCCGTCCCCGGAGAAGAACCACCCCTGGGACGCGTAGCGGGCCCAGTAGGAGTCGCGGTACCGCTCCGGGTCGCCCCACACGGTGCGGGCGAGCGCCGGCCCGGTCCGGTCGACCACGAGGTAGCCGCCGGAGCCGTTCGGCACCCGCTCGCCGTGCTCGTCCACCACGAGGACGCCGAGCCCGGGCAGGGCTCCGAGAGACGAGCCCGGCTTGAGGGTCGAGACGCCCGGCAGCGGGCACATCACCGCGGCGCCGGTCTCGGACTGCCACCAGGTGTCGACGATCGGGCAGCGTCCGCCGCCGATCGCCTCGTGGAACCAGACCCAGGCCTCGGGGTTGATGGACTCGCCGACGGTGCCGAGCAGGCGCAGGCTCGACAGGTCGTACCGGGCGGGCACGCCCTCGGGGAACCAGGTCATCAGCGTCCGGATCAGCGTCGGCGCCGTGTAGTAGACGGTCACCCCGTACCGCTCGATGATCTCGAAGTGCCGGGCGGTGTGCGGGGTGCTCGGGGTGCCCTCGTAGATGACCTGGGTGAGCCCGTTCGAGAGCGGTCCGTAGATCTCGTAGGTGTGCGCGGTGACCCAGGCGAGGTCGGCGGTGCACCAGTGCACGTCGTCCGGCTTCGCGTCGAACACGGCCCAGTGCGTCCAGGAGGCCTGCGTGAGGTAGCCGCCGCTGGTGTGCACCAGCCCCTTGGGCTTCCCGGTCGTGCCGGAGGTGTAGATGATGAACAGCGGCGTCTCGGAGTCGAAGGCCTCGGCCTCGTGGACGTCGCTCTGCGCATCGACCAGCTCGTGCCACCAGACGTCGCGGCCCGGGGTCCACGGGACGTCGGTCTCACCGGTGCGGCGGACGACGAGGACGTGCTCGATCGACGCGACGCCCTCGACCGCCCGGTCGGCGCTCGCCTTGACCGGCACCGCCGCTCCGCGCCGGAACTGCCCGTCCGTGGTGACCAGGAGCTTCGCGCCGGTGTCCTCCACGCGGAACCGCACCGCCTCGGCGGAGAAGCCGCCGAAGACGAGCGAGTGGATCGCTCCGATCCGCGCGATCGCGAGCGTGATGACGATGGTCTCGGGGATCACCGGTAGGTAGACGACGACGCGGTCGCCCCTCCCGATCCCGAGCGCGGTCAGCGCGTTAGCGGCGCGGGAGACCTCGCGCTGGAGCTCGGCGTAGGTGATCGACCGCCGGTCGCCGCGCTCGCCCTCGAAGTGGAGGGCGGTCTTCCCGCCGCGTCCCGCGTCCACGTGGCGGTCGACGCAGTTGACGGCCACGTTCAGCCGTCCGCCCTCGAACCAGGTCGTGCGCGGCACCGAGAGCGAGCCGTCGGGCAGCGGAGCGGCAGGCTCCCAGCTGTGGGCGGTGTGCCACGGCTCCGCCCACTCGAGGCGGCGGGCCGCCTCCTCCCAGAACGCGACCGGATCGGCGGCGGCTCGCGAGTACTCCTCCGCGCCCGCGTTCGCCTGCGCGGCGAAGGCCGCGGGCGGGGGGAACCGGCGGTGCTCGTCGAGCAGGTTGGCGATCGTCCCGCTCACGCTCGGAGCTCCCTCCCCGGCGCTCACGCCCACTTCCTCACGGCGTAGCGCTGGAACACGCCGACGACGGCATCGGTGAGCTTGCCCAGCACGGCCAGCAGGACGATCGCCAGGAACACCCGGTCGATCCGGCCGTTGTTCTGGCTGTCGATGAGGCGGAAGCCGAGGCCCATCGAGGAGGCGATGAGCTCGGAGGCGACCAGGAACAGCCACGACTGGGCGAGCGCGAGGCGCAGCCCGGAGATCACGGACGGGATCACCGCGGGCAGCTGCACCGTCGTGAAGAGCCGGACGCCCGAGAGGCCGAAGGCGCGGCCCGCCTCGACGAGGTGCCGGTCGACGTGGCCGAGCGCCGTGGCCACCGTGGTGAAGACCGGGAAGAACGCGCCGATCGTGATCAGCGTGATCTTCGACTCCTCGCCGATGCCCATCCAGAGCAGCAGCAGCGGGACCCAGGCCAGCGACGGGACCGCCCGGATCGCGCCGAGGGTCGGGCCGAGGACGACCTCCCAGACGCGGGAGAGCCCGAAGAGCGCGCCGACCACGAGCCCGAGCGCCGAGCCGAGCGCGAACCCGATGAGCACGCGCTGCGTCGAGATGGCGACGTCCTGGCCGAGGTCGCCGCGCTGGGCGAGGTCGACGCCGGCCGCCCAGACCATCGCGGGCGAGGGGAAGACCGCCACCGAGACCATCCCGGTCGTCGTCGCGATCTGCCAGGCGGCGAGCAGCAGCACGGGCAGGATCGCGCCTCCCGCGACCACGAACCACCGTCGCGTGGTGAGCGGGTGGGAGCGGTCCTCGCGGAGGCGGCGCTGGGAGGCCGCGACCGACGGGCCCGCCGTCACGAGTCCGGGCTCACCCGGCATCGGCGCGGACAGCGCGCTCCGCCGCAGCACATCGGCGTCGGTCGCGGTGTCGTCGTCGCGGATCGTCATCGTCGGTCTCCTCGGATCACGGGGTCGGGGGCGGAGGGCCGGACCCTCAGGCGCCGATGGCGCTCGGGTCGGCCGCCGAGGCGTAGGTGTCGTCGAGCAGCGATTCGAGCGCGTCGTCGACCTGCTGCTGCGAGGCGACGTCGCCGTTCTCGACGAAGATCGGGCCGATCACGGCGAGCACGTCGGTCTGCGCGGAGCCGGGGACGTTGTCGACGTCGAGGTTGCTGCGCTCGGTGATGACCGTCGTCGCCACCGCCACGTCGAGGCCGGCGACGGAGGCGAGGATGCTCGCCGTCTCGTCCTGGTTCTCGAGCGCCCAGGCGCGGGCGTGCTCGTACGCGTTCACGACGGTCTGCGCGAGGTCCGGCTTCTCGGCGAGGAAGCTCTCGGTCGCGTTGAGCAGGCCGTAGGAGTTGAAGTCGACGTTGCGGTAGAGCAGGGTCGCCCCGGCCGCCTCGGCGCCGGCCATGATCGGGTCCAGGCCCGCCCAGGCGTCGACGGAGCCGTTCTGCAGCGCCGCCCAGCCGTCGGCGTGCTGCAGGTTCTGCACCGTCACGTCGCCGATGCCCAGGCCGGCGGCCTCGAGCGCCTGCACCAGGAAGAAGTACGGGTCGGTGCCCTTGGTGGCCGCGATCTGCTTGCCCTTGAGCTGCTCGACCGACGTGATCGCCGAGCCGGCGGGGACGACGAGGGCCGACCACTCCGGCTGCGAGAAGATGTCGATCGTCTTGATCGGCGAGCCGTTCGAGCGGGCGAGCAGTGCGGCCGAGCCGGCGGTGGAGCCGACGTCGATCGCTCCGGCGCGCAGGGCCTCGTTGGCCTTGTTGGAGCCGGCCGACTGCACCCAGGCGACGGTGACCTGCTGCTCGGCGAGGGCGGCCTCGAGCCAGCCCTTCTCCTTGATGACCAGGCTCAGCGGGTTGTACGTCGCGAAGTCGAGCGTGAGCGTGCCGCCCTGAGTTCCTCCGGAGGCGGCGTCGGCGGTCGCGGCCGCCGCTCCTCCTCCGCCCTCGCCCTGCACGCAGCCCGCGAGGAGCGGGACGGCGGCGGCGGTGAGCAGACCGGCGAGAGCGGTGCGGCGGGTGAGCGGGGAGCTGGTGAACGACATGGGGGCCTCGGCTTCGGGGATGCGGTGACAGCGAGTGTGGACGCTGCAGGGGAGGGGCGGTGCGGGGAGGTGCTCGTGCGGTGGAGAGCGGGAGGAGGAGGCGGCTGGGGAGGGAGGTCGTGCCGCCCGGACCGTGCCGCCCGGGTGGAGGGACGCGGGTCGATCCGCCCGGGGTCAGTGCCGCTCGATGCCCAGCCCCGCGAGGAGCTCGGCCCGGTGCTCGGCGAGCTCCGCCGAGCCGCGGTCGCGGGGCCGCGCGCCGGGGACGGTGACGATCCGCTGGATGCGCGAGACGCCTCCGGGCTCGTCGCGCCCGAGGAGCACGATGCGGTCGGCCAGCTGGAGGGCCTCGTCGACGTCGTGGGTGACGAGCAGGATCGTCGCCGGAGCCGCCGCGTGCACGTCGAGCAGCAGGTCCTGCATCCGCAGGCGGGTCAGCGCGTCGAGCGCCCCGAAGGGCTCGTCCAGGAGGAGCACGCCGGGGTTCCGGGCGAGGGCGCGGGCGAGGGAGGCGCGCTGGGCCATCCCCCCGGACACCTCGCGGGGCCGCGAGCGGGCGTGCGCGGTGAGGCCGACCAGCGAGAGCAGCTCGTCGACGGCGGCGCGGGCTGCCGGGCGCGGGGTGCCGCGCGGCAGGCCGAGCGCGACGTTGTCGGCGATGCTCCGCCAGGGCAGCAGCCGCGGCTCCTGGAACGCCACCGCGCAGCGCGGGTCGATGCCGGAGACGGGGGCGCCGTCGATGAGGACGGACCCCTCGGAGGCGGTGTCCAGGCCCGCCGCGATGCGCAGCAGCGTCGACTTGCCGCAGCCGCTCGGGCCGAGGATCGCGATGACCTCGCCCGCGGCGGCCTCGAGCGTCACGTCGGTCAGCACGGGGGACCCGGGCGCGAAGGTGCGGCCGACCCCCTCGAAGCGCACGGGGAACGCCGACTGGCCGAGCTCGGCGTCGAAGGCCAGGCTCGTGCGGGCGGCGGGGGTGGCGGGCATGTCTCTCCGGGCAGCGGGACGGGCGGGCGGATCGTCCGATCGTACGGAGAGGCTCCCGGCGGCACAGCGGGGACCGACACGGGGAGTAACACAGGGGGTGGGACGCGGAAGGCCTCCCCGGTCCGCGGACGGGGGAGGCCTTCCGCCGGAGGGCTACGCCTGGACGAGCACGAGCTCCTCGAGGGGCAGGCGGGTGCGCGGCGCGGTCTCGCGCTCGCGGAGGGTCTCGTTCGCCAGCGCGTCGGCGTCGGCCGCGACTCCCACCGCGGCGATCGTCACCGGGTCGAAGCGCTCGTCGACGCCGAACGCGGCGCGGACGGCGTCCTTGTCGAAGCCGGCCATCTGGTGCACGTGCAGGCCCTCGTGGTGCGCCTGGACGCTGAGGTGGGCGATCGACTGGCCGAGGTCGTAGACGGCCCAGGGGCGCGGCTTCCCCTCGGAGTCGACGGTCTCGGCGAGCGCGACGACGAGGACGGCGGCGGAGCCGGCCCAGGCGCCGTTGAAGCCGGCGAGCGTCGCGACGATGCGGTCGAACTCGTCGGTTCCGCGGCGGGCGACGATGAAGCGCCACGGCTGCGAGTTGCTGGCGGACGGGGACCAGCGCGCGGCCTCGAGGAGGGACGCGAGGGTCTCGTCGGAGACGGTCGCGGACGCGTCGTAGGAGCGGGGGCTCCAGCGCTCCGCGAGGACGTCGAGGATCGGGGCGCTGGTGCTGGCGGTGCGGGAGGCGGTGGCGGACATCGCGGGGCTTCTTCCGTGCGGGGGACTGGGGGAGGGGCTCCGTCGCCCGTGGAGCCCAACCGTCCCCGCCCCGCGGGCATTCCCGCGCGTGCACGGCAGGCGCCCGCACGCGCGTTCGCCCACGGAGGAGCGGGCCGCCTCCGAGCCCCGGAACGGTACGGTGGGAGACGGCGTGGTCACCCCGCGCACCACCATCCACGACTCTGGAGGATCATCCATGGCCCAGCACTTCGACGTCGTCGTCCTGGGGGCAGGCCCCGGCGGATACGTGGCCGCGATCCGCGCCGCCCAGCTCGGCAAGTCCGTCGCCGTCGTCGAGAAGCAGTACTGGGGCGGTGTCTGCCTCAACGTCGGCTGCATCCCGTCCAAGGCGCTGCTGCGCAACGCGGAGCTCGCCCACCTCTTCCACACCCAGGCGAAGCAGTTCGGCATCTCGGGCGACGTCTCGTTCGACTTCGGCGCGGCGTTCGACCGCAGCCGCTCGGTCGCGGACGGCCGCACCAAGGGCGTCCACTTCCTGATGAAGAAGAACAAGATCGCCGAGTTCGACGGCGTCGGCTCCTTCACCGGCCCGCAGGGCCTCGACGTGCAGCTGAGCAAGGGCGGCACGGAGTCGCTGACCTTCGACGACGCGATCATCGCGACCGGCGCGAGCGTCCGCCTCCTCCCCGGCGTCGAGCTCTCCGAGAACGTCGTCACCTACGAGACCCAGATCATGACCCGCGAGCTCCCCGACACGATGGCCATCGTGGGCGCGGGCGCGATCGGCATGGAGTTCGCCTACGTCCTCAAGAACTACGGCGTCGACGTGACGATCATCGAGTTCATGGACCGCGCCCTCCCCAACGAGGACCCGGACGTCTCCAAGGAGATCCAGAAGCAGTACAAGAAGCTCGGCGTCGAGATCCTGACCTCGACCAAGGTCGAGTCGGTCGTCGACAAGGACGGCTACGTCACGGTCACCTACACCGCGAAGGACGGCACGCAGTCGACCCTCGAGGTCGACAAGGTGCTCATGTCCATCGGCTGGGTCCCCCGCACCGAGGGCTTCGGCCTCGAGAAGACGGGCGTCGAGCTCACCGAGCGCGGCGCGATCGCGATCGACGACCACATGCGCACCAACGTGCCGCACATCTACGCCATCGGCGACGTCACCGCGAAGCTCCAGCTCGCGCACGTCGCGGAAGCGCAGGGCGTCGTCGCCGCCGAGACCCTCGCCGGTGCCGAGACCCAGACCCTGGGCGACTACCGGATGATGCCGCGCGCGACGTTCTGCCAGCCGCAGATCGCCTCCTTCGGCCTCACCGAGAAGCAGGCGACGGACGAGGGACACGAGATCACCGTCTCGACCTTCCCCTTCATGGCGAACGGCAAGGCCCACGGCCTCGGCGAGCCCACCGGCTTCGTGAAGCTCATCGCGAGCAAGAAGTACGGCGAGCTCCTCGGCGCCCACATGATCGGCCCGGATGTCTCGGAGCTGCTCCCCGAGCTCACGCTCGCCCAGAAGTGGGACCTCACGGCGACCGAGCTGGCCCGCAACGTGCACACCCACCCGACGCTGTCGGAGGCGCTGCAGGAGGGCTTCCACGGCCTCAAGGGGCACATGATCAACATGTAGGGCTCGTCCCTCCACGGCCTCCGGCCCGCAGGATCCCGCTCGGCTCGTCCGCGGCGGATCCTGCGGGCCGGAGCCGTCTCCGGGGGTGCCCGCCGGGCTCCGGCGACGCTCCCGCTACCGTGGGCCGATGGATCCGCGCCTGCTCGACCGCCTCGCCGCCGACGCCTGGCCCGCGCTCGTGCGGCGCCCCCTCGGCCCATGGGAGCTGCGCGCCTCCGCAGGAGTCACCAAGCGCGCGAACTCGGTGCTCGCGTCCGGCGACGTCGTCGACCAGGAGGCGGCGCTCGACGCGGCGGAGGCGTTCGCCCGCGAGCACGGGATCGCGCCCCTCGTGCAGATCGGGCCGCCGAGCCCCGCCGGTCTGACCGGGCTGCTCGCCGAGCGGGGCGCCGCGCCGATCGACCGGACGCTCGTGCTGACGGGTTCGGTGCAGGAGGCGCTCGCCGCCCTGTCCACGACGTCGGGGTCCGCGCCGTCGAGGCCAGTGCCGCCGAGGCCCGCGCCGCAGCCTCGCGTCCGCCTCGCCCCGGCTCCCGACGAGGACTGGCTCGCCCTCTGGTGGTCGGTGGACGGTCGCGGTGGCGCGGAGGAGCGTGCGGTCGCCGAGCGCATCCTCGCGGGCTGCCCCTCCTCCTACGCTCTCGCCGTCGACGGGGACGGCCCGGCCGCGACCGGTCGCCTCGCGCTCGTCACGGCGCCGGACGGCGAGCTCTGGGGCGGCCTCTTCGCCCTGGCGACCCGCCCGGACGCCCGGCGCCGCGGGCTCGCCTCCGCCGTGATCCGCGCTCTCCTCGAGGACGCGTCCGGCCGGGGCGTCGCGCGCTTCTGGCTCCAGGTGCTCGCCGAGAACGCCGGCGCCCGCCGCCTCTACGCGTCCCTCGGCTGCCGCGAGTCGTCCTGGTACGAGTACTGGCGCTGACCCGCTCGCGGAGGAGGAGAGAGGCGCCGCGGGTCAGGCGTTCGCGAGCACGGCGCGGGCGACGGCCTCGGCCTTCACCGCGTCGCCGGTGACGGTCACGCGCCACCACACGTCGTCGGCCAGCGCGTCGATCTCGCAGACGCCCGCCGCGCAGCCGGTGAGGGCCTTCTCGCCGAAGCCGTCGAGCGGCTCGAGCGGGATCGCCAGGCCCGAGGTCAGCGAGAGGTTCCGCCAGCCGTCGTCGCCGTTCGGGAGCGCGTCGACCGTCACGCCCGAGTAGGCGGCGCTGGAGGCGTCGCTCCAGCTGCAGGAGGCGTACCCGGCCCGGGCGGCGGCAGCGGCCGACGCGGTGGTCGGCGTCCCGGTCCCCGTCCCCGCGGTCGCCTGCGCGAGACCGGCGGCACCGGACAGCTGCTCGGCCGTCAGGACCTCGGTGCAGACGGGTGCCGTCGCGGTGACCGGCTCGTCGAGGGTGCCGAGCGCGGCGGAGGCGGTGCCGGTCGCCAGCGCGGCGAGGTCGACCGCGGCCGGGGCGCCGCGCAGCTGCAGCGTCACCCAGGTGGCGCCGGCGAGCAGGTCCAGGTCGCAGCTGCCGTCGGTGCAGGAGCCGTAGGCCTCGACGCCGGTCTCGAGGCGCGGGCCCGGACGGCCGGCGAACGCCTCGGCGGCGTCGTCGACCGCCGCCGCGGTGATCGAGGCGTCCTCGTCGTACCAGGCGCAGCGGAGCACTCCGCCGTTCTCCTCCGCGGCCTCGCGGATCAGCTCGCCCGAGGAGCGCGTCGTCACCTCGCGGCTGCCCTCGAGAGCGCTGCGGGAGACCCCCAGCGCCGAGGCCGCCCGCGTGGCGGGGAGGAGGGAGTCGCAGCCCAGGCGGGTCGAGGCCGTGGCCGTGGGCGAGGGCGTCGGAGTCGCGGAGGGAGTCGGAGCGGCGGTCTCGGACGCCGACGGGGTGGCCGCGACGTCCGAGCGCTCGGCCGACGTGCAGCCCGTCAGCGCGACGAGAACGGCGAGCGCGGCGCCGACCGTCGCCAGGCGCGGGAGGCGGGCCCTCACGCGGCCAGCTCGCGCTCGATCGCGGCCGTGAACGCGTCGATGTCGTCCTCCGTCGTGTCGAAGGAGCAGACCCAGCGGACCTCGCCGGTCGCCGGGTTCCAGTCGTAGAAGCGGTAGGCGGTGCGGAGCCGGTCCGCGACTCCGGGCGGCAGCGTCGCGAACACCGCGTTCGCCTGGGTCTGCTGCGTGAACTCGAGCCCGGTGATCCGGCCGGCGGCGATCGCCTCCTCGAGCCCCGAGCGCAGGCGCGCCGCCATGGCGTTCGCGTGCCGGGCCGAGCGGAGCCACAGGGGCTCCTCCTCGCCGCCGTCGCCGAGCAGGGCGAGCAGCTGCGCCGAGATGAAGCGCATCTTGGAGGACAGCTGCATGTTGGTCTTGCGGAGGAAGGTCAGCCCGGTCGAGGCCGCGGGGTCGAGCACGACGATCGCCTCGCCGAGCAGGATGCCGTTCTTGGTGCCGCCGAACGAGAGCACGTCGACGCCTGCGTCGGTCGTGAAGGAGCGCAGGGGCAGGCCGAGGGCGGCCGCGGCGTTCGCGATGCGCGCCCCGTCCATGTGCAGCCGCATGCCGAGGCCGTGCGCGTGGTCGGCGAGCGCGCGCACCTCCTCCGGGGTGTAGACGGTGCCGAGCTCGGAGGACTGGGTGATCGAGACCACGAGCGGCTGGGCGCGGTGCTCGTCGCCGAAGCCCCACGCCTCCTGGTCGACCAGCGCCGGGGTCAGCTTGCCGTCGGGCGTGGGGACCGTGAGGATCTTGATTCCGCCGACCTTCTCCGGCGCTCCGCCCTCGTCGGAGGTGATGTGCGCGGTGCCCGCCGAGACGACGGCGCCCCACCGCGGCAGCATCGACTGCAGGCCGGTGACGTTGGCGCCCGTGCCGTTGAAGACGGGGAAGGCCTGGGCCTGCTCGCCGAACTCGCGGCGGAACGCCTCCTGCAGGCGCTCGGTGTAGACGTCCTCGCCGTAGGCGATCTGGTGCGCTCCGTTGGCCGCGGCGATCGCGGCGAGGACCTCGTCGTGCACTCCGGAGTAGTTGTCGGAGGCGAAGCCGCGGACGTCGGGATCGTGCAGAGCGCTCATCCCTCCATCTTCGCAGCCCGCCGCCCGGAGGAGCCCCGGAGGTGCCCGCCGAGACACCCCTCCTGCCTCCCGCATGTTTCGGGCAGGTGAAAGGACGACGACCCGAAAGCCGATCTCCGTCAAGAAGTTGGTATCGGCTGGGAGGCAGGCCACTCTTGACGTATGCGCATGGACACGACGGAAGCTGTCCGCGACATGCCCGCCCCTCCCGGGGTGGACGAGATCGCGGCTCGCTTCGGCGATCCCGTCCTCGCGTTCGCGCCCCAGCCGAGGCTGGAGGAGTTCGCCGCGGCGCAGACGATGGCGCTCGGCCGCTTCGTCGAGATCTCGCTCTCGTACTCGTTCTACAAGAACCCGCGCAACCGCGCCGACCCCGTCAACCACGTCCCGCTGACCCCCGAGCAGAAGCGCGCGATCGAGCGCGCCGAGAACGACCACCTGCCGCCGTGGATGGTCGACCAGGTGACGCGGATGCGGTACCCGGTGCTCTGGGAGGCGGTCCGCACCTCCGTGCCGATCCCCGCCGAGCGCAGCCGGCCCCTGGAGTCCCGCCTCGCGGCCCACATGGGCGACGTGCTCCGCAACACCTTCCCGGGCCGCGTGCGCAGCCGCCGCGGCGGGATGCCGGTGGTCGCCGCCGCCCTCCGCGACGAGGACGTCGTGCGGGGCGTCCCGGTGATCGTGGACGGGGAGGCGCTGCGCGGCTACCGCGTGGACACCGATCCGGACGTGGTCGCGATCGGCGCCCGCGTCGACGGCCGCTACATGACGGTCGTGCTCGACCGGAAGATCGTGCCGGAGATCCGGATGGAGTTCGTCCGCCGCACCCCGCCGCGCCCGGCCTCGAGCCAGTCCCGGCGCTGACCGCCCCGGCGTCGAGCACCCGCAAGCAGATCCCCCGGCCGACCGCTCAGGGGCGCCCCGGCACCGCGATCCCGTGCTCGTAGGCGAACACGACCGCCTGGATCCGGTCGCGCACGCCGAGCTTCATCAGGATCTTCGAGACGTGCGTCTTCACGGTCGCCTCGCCCACGAACAGCTCGGCCGCGATCTCGGCGTTCGACCAGCCCCGCGCCAGGTGCACGAGCACCTCGCGCTCGCGGTCCGTCAGATCGGCCACTCCGGAGTGCTCGGCGGCGGCCGGCGTGCGCTCGGGCACGGACGCGAACCGCTCGATCACGCGCCGGGTGACGTCGGGGGCGAGCATCGCGTCGCCGCGGGCGACCACCTGCACGGCCTCGACCAGCTCCTCCGGCGACGCGTTCTTGAGCAGGAACCCGCTGGCGCCGGCCGAGAGCGCCTCGAAGAGGTAGTCGTCGCGGTCGAAGGTGGTGAGGATGAGCACCCGCGAGCACAGGCGCGGGTCGGCCACGATCTCGCGGGTCGCGGCCAGGCCGTCGAGGCCGGGCATCTGCACGTCCATGCAGATCACGTCGGGGCGCAGCTCGGAGGCGCGCTGCAGGGCCTCGAGCCCGGTGCGGGCCTCGCCGACCACCTCGATCCCCGGCTCCGACTCGAGGATGATGCGGAAGCCCACGCGGACGAGCTCCTGGTCGTCGACGAGCAGCACGCGCACGTGCTCGGTCATGGGCGGCCCCCGCTCGCTCGCTCCTGACGCCCCCGCGACGTCTCCGACGACGGTACCGGGTCGTCGGCGTCCGGCACGCTCGCCCGGACGGGGGACAGCGGAACCCGGGCGTGCACGAGGTAGCCTCCGCCCCTCGGCCCCATCTCGATCCAGCCGCCGACCGCGGCCGCGCGCTCGCTCATGCCGGTGTGCCCCAGTCCGCAGGAGGCGGGAGCGCTCGGGTGCGGGCCGGACCCGCCGTCGTCGGCGATCTCGAGCTCGACCGCGTCGGGGGCGTAGCGGAGGCGCACCTCGGCGTGCGCGCCGCGCCCCGCGTGCTTGCGGACGTTCGTGAGCGACTCCTGCGCGATGCGGTAGAGGCTGAGCCCCACCGTCGCGGGGATCTCGCGGGGCGTGCCGAGGGTGAGGAAGACGGTGGGCAGGCCCGACCCGCTGGACGCCGCGACCAGCTCCTCGAGCTGGGCCACCCCGCGGGTGGACGCGGCGTCGGTGAGCGGATTCGGCACCGCGTCCTCGGCGCGCAGCGCGACCAGGATGCGGTGCAGCTCCTCGATCGCCGAGCGCGCGTCGCCCTCGATGGCGCTGAGCGATGCCGCCGCCCGCTCCGGATCCCGCGCCAGCACCCGCCGCGCCGCTCCCGCCTGCACGCCCATCACGCTGACGTGGTGCGCGACCACGTCGTGCAGCTCGCGCGCGATCCGCAGCCGCTCGGAGGACACGGCCTGCCGCGAGGAGCGCTCCCGCTCGTCGTCGAGCTCGGCCGTGCGCGTCTCGAGCGCCTCCAGCCGGCGGGCCGACTGCCACGACGCCTCGCCGAAGACGTAGGCGCTGCCGAAGTAGAGCAGGTTCGAGACGACCGCGAGGGCCGACTCCGCCGCGTAGGGCGAGAGCAGGCCGGGGGAGTCGTCGACCGGCACGGAGCTGCCGAAGTACTCGCCCGTGGCGAGGGTGGTGAGCAGCCAGCCCAGCATCCCGACCGCGATCGCCACCCGGACGACGAGCGCCGTGCGCCGGTTCCGGCCCCACGCGCCGACCGTGTAGAGCGCGAGGAACAGGCAGATCTGGCCGAAGAGCGACTCCGGCACCTGGAGCACGATCCCGAGCGCGTAGACGACGGAGAGCCCGGCCGCCACGCTCGCGGGGAACCGGCGGCGCAGCGCGAGGGGAAGGGTCATCAGGACGGCCCAGTGGGCGCTGACGACGGGGTGCGCCGCGTCCGGGAAGCCCGCCGAGGAGTACAGCGCGACGGAGACGACCGTCGCCACCAGCAGGATCCCCGCGGTGACCGCGTCGCGCACGTATCCGGCCCGGCTCGGCGCTCGCCGGATCCAGCCCGCGTCGAGCGGGTCCGCGGCTCCGTCACCTGAGGGCATGCGCCCCACGCTAACCGACGCCGGTCGGACGGGGCCCCGGGAGGCGGAGGAGCGCACCCCGCCGCTTCCCGGGCGCGACGTCAGTCCCGGCCGGTGATGCCCCGGGTCGAGGCGATGACGTCGCCCATCTTCTTCCCGAGGGCCTCGTAGAACATCGACAGCGGGAACTCGTCGTCCAGCACCGCGTCGGTGAGGCCGCGCGGGGCGCCGAGCAGCACCTCGTCCGGGAGCCCGCGGGCCCAGGCGGAGGCGGGGTGCGGAGTGAGAGTGGCCGCGATCAGCTCGTGCGCGGCCAGCCAGTGCGCCGTCTTCGGCCGGTCGATCGAGCGCCAGTAGAGCTCGTCGATCGCGTCCGAGAGGGCGACGACCACGTCGGCGACGCCGTCCCACTCGAACGCCAGCCGGGTGTCGGTCCAGTGCAGGACGCCGTGCTGGTGCAGCCAGGCGAAGAGCAGCTGGCCGCCGAGGCCGTCGTAGTTGCGCACCCGCGACCCGGTGAGCGGGAAGCGGAAGAGCCGGTCGAACAGGATCGCGTACTGCACGAAGCGCGAGCGCTCGGCCAGCGCCTCCTCCTCGTCGTCGCGGCGGTCCAGCGCGCCGAGGCGGCGCTCGATGGCGACGGCCTCGCGGAAGGCGGTGAGGTCGCACCGCAGCTCCTCCAGCGAGTAGAGGAAGAAGGGCATCCGCTGCTTGATCATGAACGGGTCGAACGGCAGGTCGCCGCGCATGTGGGTGCGGTCGTGGATGAGGTCCCACATCACGAAGGACTCCTCCGCCAGGCGCTGGTCGGCCAGCAGGCGCTGCGCGTCCTCCGGGAGCTCGAGACGGGTGATCCGGGCCGCCTCCGTGACGACGCGGCGGAACCGGGCCGCCTCGCGGTCGGCGAAGATCGCGCCCCAGGTGAAGGACGGGACGGAGCGCATCGCGACCGTCTCGGGGAACAGCACGGCGCTGTCGGTGTCGTAGCCGGCGGTGAAGTCGACGAAGCGCACGGGCACGAAGAGGGCGTTGGAGTAGTCGCCCGCCTCCAGCTCGGCGACGAACCGCGGCCAGACGACCTCGACGAGGACGGCCTCGACGTGGCGGTCGCGGCTGCCGTTCTGGGTGTACATGGGGAAGACGACGAGGTGGCGGCGGCCGTCGACGCGCTCGAGCTGCGGCTGGAACGCGGTGAGCGAGTCGAGGAAGTCGGGCAGGCCGAGTCCGCCGGCGCTCCAGCGCTCGAGGTCGACGACCAGCGCGTCGAGGTACGCGGCGTCGTGCGGGAACGCGGGGGCGAGGGTGCGGACGCCGGCGACGATCCGCTCGACGAGGGTGCGCGCCTCCTCGAGCCGCTCGGGCTCGGCGAGCGAGCCGTCCTGAGACTGGAGCGGCTGCAGCGCGGCGGCGGCGGCCTTCAGGTCGAGCCAGGCGGCGGAGTCCTCCACGCGGTCCTCGACGACCTCGGGTTCTCCGACGACGGTGCTCTGCACGGCTTGCGACATGGTGATCCTCCTCACGCTGGTGATACGGGGCTGCAGGAGCGGAACGCGCTCCGACTCCGAGCGTATGGGCTCGTGCGCGCGCTTTTCTTGCGTCTCGGCGGAGCGAAGCGGCGATCTCGCAGGGGCGGGCGCACGTCTCCGCCGCCCCTCTCCGGCCCCGCGGTCAGCGGTTGCCCAGGTGTTGTGCAGGTGCCACCCCCCGTCCGGGGCTAGATTCCTCACCGCTTCCGTTTCCCTCCCCTCATCGGGTCGAAGATGGGGCGACACCGTGTCCGCATCCCGAGTGCGGAGACATCCGATCGGACAGGCGCGCCGAACACCCTGGCGGCGCGCTCGATCGGCGAGCCATCCTGAGAGAGAGGATCGGAGCGCGTGACGGGACCCGAACCCGGAAGCGACCAGAGAACAGCCAGCATCGACCACCACCCCGAGAACCTCCGCCTGCTCCCCTGGCCGCAGGCGGACGCCTCCGTCCTGCGCGACACCCTCGCGCACGCGGGCGGCGGACTCGAGAGCGAGAGCGAGATCCTCGCGCGCCACGACCGCTACCTGCGCGGTTGGGCGGACGGCGACGCGTTCTTCTACGTGGTCGAGCTGGACGGACTCTCCGTCGGCTCCATCGGCTATTGGTACGGCTGCTCGCGCGGCGTCGTCGCCTACGAGGCGGCATGGAGCATCGCTCCGCACGCCCGCGGCATCACCGCGGACTCCGTGCGGATGCTGCTCGAGGAGGCGGCGGCGTTCCCCGTGCCCCGCTTCGTGCACGCCTTCGTGGCGGAGAGCGACCTGGACGCCGGCGCGACCTGCGTCGAGGCCGGCTTCGACCGGATCGACCTCGTCGAGCAGGGCGAGTCGCCGGAGCTCTACGTGGACTGGGCGTTCGACCTGGCCGCCGTGGCCTGATCAGATCCCGTGGCGCTCCAGCCACGGCCGCAGCACCGCGAGGAACTCCTCCGGGTGCTCGAGGCCGGGCAGGTGCGCCGCGTCCTCGAGCACGTGCAGCTCGGCACCGCCCACCTCGGCGGCGAGGTGCTCGCAGACCGGCAGCGACTCGGAGAGGTCGTGCGCGCCCGCCACGACGAGGGTCGGCACGGCGATCTCCCCGAGCCGCTCGCCCGCCGGCCCGGAGGGATCGATCGGGCGGGGGGCCTCCGCCTCGTGGCCGACGCCCGTGAGCGCGAGCTCCCGGACCCGCGCGAGGAACTCCGGAGCCACGTCGTCCGCGGAGCGGTCGGGACCCACGGCCCAGAGCTCCGCCTCGACGATCGCCGCGGCCTCCCGCTCGCCCGCGAGCTCCAGCGCCTCGACCTCCCCGAAGCGGCGCTCCTCCTCCGCCGTCAGCGCGGGGTAGTCGAAGCCTGCCAGGCCCGGGGCGATCACGACCAGGCCGGTCACCCGCTCCGGATGCTCGAGCGCCAGGTCGAGCGCGAGCGTTCCGCCCCGCGAGCAGCCGACGACCACCGCGCGCTCGACGCCGAGGTGGTCGAGCACGTCCAGGGCGTCCCGGCGCGGGTCGTACTCCACGTCCTCCGTGCTCGTTCCGCCCGCGCCGCGGACGTCGTAGCGGACCACCAGCCGGTCGCGCGAGAGGTCGGGGACGAGCGGGTCCCACATCCGCAGGTCGGCGATCCCCGCGTGCACGAGCAGCAGGGCGGGAGCGGAGGCGTGGCCGTCCGCCTCCCAGTGGAGGCTCGCGCCGGGGACCTCGAGATGCGGCATGCCGCACACCGTAGGCGCGTCGCGCCGGCGCTGCAACGCCCCGGCCACTGCCTAGGGTGGAGGCGCGACAGCGGACCGGCCGCGGCGGGGAGGCGGCGGCGTGGAGGGCGTGCTCACCGGCTTCTCGATCATCGGGGTCGTCATCGCGGTCGGCTACCTGATCGCGCGGTTCCGGATCGTCCCGCCCGAGAGCCGGCTGATCCTGTCGCGGATCGCCTTCTTCGTCACGACGCCGGCGCTGCTGTTCACCGTGCTGTCGCGGGCCGACGTCTCCGTCCTCTTCTCCTCGTTCCTGCTCGTCTCGCTCCTGACGGTGCTGACCGTCGCCCTGCTCTACGTGCTGGCCTCGCGGCTGCTCTTCCCCCGCCCGCTGCCGGAGACGGTGATCGGGACCGCGGCCTCCTCCTACGTCAACGCCAACAACATCGGACTGCCGGTCGCCATCTACGTGCTGGGCGATCCGCAGTGGGTGGCGCCGACGCTCCTCCTGCAGCTGATCGTCCTCGCGCCGACGATCCTGACGCTGCTCGACGTCTCGACGAGCGGGCGGACCTCGGTCGGCGCGATCCTCACGCAGCCGCTGCGGAACCCGATGATCATCGCCTCCGCCCTCGGCCTCGTCGTCGCCCTCACCGGCGTGGAGCTTCCCGCGCCCGTGCTGCAGCCGTTCTCGATCATCGGCAACGCGTCGATCCCGCTGGTGCTGATCGCCTTCGGAATGTCGCTGCGCGGGCAGCGGCCGCTGGAGGCGGGGCCGGCGCGGGTCGAGGTGGTCGTCGCCTCCGTGCTCAAGTCGCTGGTGATGCCGGCGGTCGCGCTGCTGCTGGGGCGCTTCGCGTTCCACCTCGACTCCGAGCACCTCTTCGTGGTGACGGTGACCGCCGCGCTGCCGACCGCGCAGAACATCTTCACCTTCGCCTCGCGCTACGACCGGGGCGTCGCCGTCGCCCGCGACACGGCCCTCGTGACCACGGTCGCCGCGGTGCCCGTGCTCATCGGGGTGTCCCTCCTGCTGGGCTGAGCGGAGCAGCATCCCCGGCTCCCGCTCGGGCCTGGCGGAGGCGCCGGACGGCCCGCGCATCCGCGTCGCGTGTCCCTCGTCCTGGGACGGGGCCGGTGGCGCGGGCCCGGTCGCACTCCGCCGACCGTCGCTTAGGCTCTCTCGAATGAGCACCACCACGTCCGCCGACCGCTCCGCCCGCGGCAGGCCGCGCCGCCGTCGCGGCCTCTGGATCACGCTGATCGTCCTCCTGGTCCTGCTGATCGGCGCCGTCGTCGCGGTGCTCCTCGGCGTGCGCACCTACGACAAGGCGATGACCGTCCGCGACAAGCTGACCGAGGCGATCCCGCTGGTGTCGCAGGTGACGGACAGGCTGACGACGTTCGACACCTCCGGTGCGGAGGAGACCGCGGGCCGGATCGCGACCCTCACCGGCGAGGCGCGCGACGAGACCGAGGACCCGGTGTGGCGGGTGATGGAGGTGGTGCCCGTCCTCGGGCCGAACCTGTCCGCGGTCCGCGCCGCGACCGAGATCGCCGACGACGTCTCCGGCCGGATCGTCACGCCGCTCTCCACGACCTCGCTCGACATCCTCAAGCCCGTCGACGGCAGGGTCGACCTCGCGGCGATCACCGAGCTGTCGCAGAAGATCACCGTCGCCAAGGAGGTCGTCGACGCGGCGCAGACCCGCGTCGAGGGCATCGACCGCGGCCCGCTGGTGCCGCAGGTCGCCTCCGCGCTCGACTCCTTCACTCCGCAGCTGGCCACCGCCACCGCGGCGATGGAGCAGGTCGAGCCGCTCACCGCGATCCTCCCCGACTCCCTCGGAGCGTCCGGTCCGCGCCACTACCTGGTGATGTTCCAGAACCTGGCGGAGTCGCAGGCTCTGGGCGGCGGCGCGTCGTCGGTGATGCAGCTCGACGTCGACGGCGGCGCGATCTCGATCGGCCGTCAGCTGGGCAGCGGCGACTTCCGCGGTCTGGCGCCCGTCACCGTCGACCAGAGTGCGCTCGACACCATCGGCGAGAACATGGCGACGACCTTCAACGTCTCGACCAGCCGCCCCGACTTCCCGACGGCCGCCTCGATCGCCTCGCAGTTCTGGGCGCAGAAGTTCCCCGAGCAGAGGATCGACGGCGTCCTCGCGATCGACCCCGTCGCCCTCTCCTACCTCCTCGGCTCGACCGGGCCCGTGACCCTCACCGACGGCACGGTCCTCACGAGCGAGAACACCGTCTCGACCCTGCTCAACGAGGTCTACTTCCGATACCCGGAGTCGGTCGTGGCCGAGCGCACCGACGAGTTCTTCTCGGAGGCGAGCGCGACGGTCCTGGGCAAGATCCTCGGCGGAGAGATGGAGCCGACGAAGATGCTCCCGGCGATCGTGAAGGCGGTCGACGAGAGCCGCATCCTCGCCTACAGCTCCGACGCCGACGAGCAGGCGCTCCTCGCGCCCACGCCGATCGCGGGGGTCCTGCCGCAGACGACGACCGACGGCACGACCACCGGAGTGTTCTTCCAGGACGCCTCGGGCGGCTCGAAGATGGACTACTACCTGAGCACGGCGGTCACGCAGTCGAGCGCGGGCCGGTGCGCCGCCTCCGGCGCGGTCTTCACCACCTCCGTCACCGTGACCAACACGATCTCGAAGGCGGTCGCTCGGACGCTGCCCGGCTACGTCGCCGCGGCCGGCGGGCGCGGTGCGTACCCTCTGGGCGACTTCGTCACCAACATCTACGTCTACGGCCCTCCCGGGACCACGGTGTCGAGTGCGGCCTGGGCCGACGGCACGGGCTACGGACCCGAGAGCCTCGACGACCTCGGCCGTCCCGTCTCGAAGGTCGCCGTGCAGCTCTCGCCCGGCCAGTCCGAGACGTTCGACGTGCAGTTCAGCGCCGGCGACGCCTCCGGCTTCGGCGACCAGACCGTGCGGGTGACCCCGATGATCAACCCCACCGCGGTGACGCTGAACGACGAGCCCGCCTGCGGCTGACCTCGCGATCGCGCCCCGAGCACGCCGACCGCCGACGCGCCCCCGGGTCGGTGCTGGACCAGCGCCGCCCGCCCGACCGCTGACGCGCCCCCCGGGTCGGTGCTAGACCAGCGCCGACCCGGGGATCGAGCTCGTCACGAGCGAGGAGGCGAGGAACGCGGTGGCGATGCAGAGCACGAACCCGATGACCGGCACGAGGAACGCGCGTCGGCCCACGAGGTAGCGCACGACCGTCACGACCACGGCGATCAGCGTCAGCGCGGGCGGCCCGATCAGCGCGATCGAGACGCCCCAGTCGATCCGGTCGAAGTCGCAGGCGAAGTTCTGGCCCTCGCACTGCGCGGGGAAGACCGAGAGGATCGCGGCGAGGTAGCCGAGCACGATCGTGAGCAGGCCGAGGGCGAGGCAGCCGAGGATCGAGAGCACGAGGTCCCAGCGGCGCCGGCGCGGCTTCCCGGCGGCGATGATCTCGCCCACCGAGCGGTAGGCGTCGGACCGGAACTCGTCGTGCGCGGCTCCGGGGCGGGCGGTCGCAGGGCGTGCCGTCGCGGGGCGTGCCGTCGCGGGTCGGGCGGCGGGGCGGGAGGCGCCGGCCGAGGCGGCCTGGGCCCGCGCGCGCTTCTTCTTCGACGAGGCCATGCTCAGAAGATCATCGGGCGGTCGTCGTCGAGGGTCGTCTCGAGGTCGAGGTCGACCACCACCGGGACGTGGTCGCTCGGGGCGTCGCCCTTGCGCTCGTCGCGGTGGATCGAGGCGCCGGTGACGAGCTCGCCGAACGCGGGGGAGCCGAGCACGAAGTCGATCCGCAGCCCCTCGTTCCGCGGGAAGCGGAGCTGCTTGTAGTCCCAGTAGGTGTAGCCCTCGGGCACGAGCGGGCGGACGACGTCGCGCAGGCCCGCGTCCTCGAAGGCGGCGAAGGCGGCGCGCTCGGGGATCGAGACGTGCGTGGATCCGGGGCCGAGGCTCGGGTCGCCCACGTCGCTGTCGAGCGGCGCGACATTCCAGTCGCCGACCAGGGCGAGCGGCAGGTCGGGCTCGGCGGCCAGCCACTCGCGGGTGCTCGCCTCGAGGGCCGCGAGCCACTCGAGCTTGTAGAGGTAGTGCGGGTCGTCGACCGCGCGGCCGTTCGGGACGTAGAGGCTCCAGACCCGCACGCCGTCGACCGTGGCGCCGATCGCGCGGGCCTCGAGCGGGTAGGAGCCGTCGGCCGCCGCCTCCTTCGCGAAGCCGGGCATGCCCGGGAAGCCGATCTGCACGTCCTCCATCGGCAGGCGCGAGGCGATGCCGACGCCGTTCCACTGGCTGAGCCCGACCATCTCGACGTGGTAGCCGGCGTCGGCGAAGGCCTCGTGCGGGAACTGCTCGGGCTTGCACTTGAGCTCCTGCATGGCGAGGACGTCCACGTCCTCGCGCAGGAGCCAGTCGACGACGCGGCCGGTGCGGGCCCGGATGGAGTTCACGTTCCAGGTGGCGATGCGCATCCTGGAAGTGTAGGAGCCGCCGCCGACACGTCTCCTGCGCGTCCTCCGCGCGTCCCGGCGGCCGCGGGCCGGGGGAGTCATCCCCTCGGCGGATTGCGGAACCGGTGTCGGTGGTCGATGGTTGTCTAGCGCCGTCCCGACCGGCCGTTCGTCGTGCCGTCCGGACGCCGCCGCCGCCCGCGCCGTGCGGGCCCGACGGGCTCCTCGGCGCTCCGCGCTCCCGAGCCCGGTCCCCTCCCCTCCCGCTCCTGCTCCGCCCCTCCGGAGGACCCATGATCCTGCTCCGCCTCGCCTCCGCCTACGCGAAGCCCTACGCGCGGTGGGTGGCCGCCGTCGTCGTGCTGCAGCTCGTCGCGACGCTCGCCGCGCTCTACCTGCCGAGCCTCAACGCCGAGATCATCGACCAGGGCATCGGCCGCGGCGACACCGACTTCATCTGGGGAACCGGCATGACCATGCTCGGCGTCTGCGTCGTGCAGGTCGCCGCGGCGATCGGAGCCGTGTACTTCGGCGCCCGCACCGCCATGTCCGTCGGCCGCGACCTGCGCCGCGACGTCTACCGCCGCGTCGACTCGCTCAGCGGGCTCGAGGTCGGCGGCTTCGGCACGGCCACCCTGATCACCCGCGGCACGAACGACGTGCAGCAGGTGCAGATGCTCGTGCTGATGACCCTCAACTTCATGGTCTCCGCGCCGATCATGTGCGTCGGCGGCATCGTCTTCGCCCTGCGCGAGGACGCCGGCCTCTCCTGGCTGGTCTGGGTGTCGGTGCCGCTGCTGTTCGTCGTGGTCGGCTTCCTGGTGTTCCTGCTGCTGCCGCTGTTCCGCCTCATGCAGGACCGGATCGACGGGATCAACAGCGTGCTCCGCGAGCAGATCACGGGCATCCGCGTGGTGCGCGCCTTCGTGCGCGAGCCGTTCGAGTCCGAGCGGTACCGCAAGGCCAACGCGGCGATCACCGAGGTGTCGATCAAGGTCGGCAACATCTTCGTGCTGATGTTCCCCGCGATCATGATGATCCTGCACCTGGCCACCGCGGCCGTGCTGTGGTTCGGCGGGCAGCGGGTCGACGCCGGTCAGATGCAGGTGGGCTCGCTCACCGCGTTCCTGCAGTACCTCCTCCAGATCCTCACCGCCGTGATGATGGGCGTCTTCATGGTGATGATGATCCCCCGCGCGGTCGTCTGCGCCGAGCGGATCCAGCAGGTGCTCGACGCCCGCACCAGCCTCACCACGCCCGAGGGCGGAGTCCCGACGCCCGCGCGCGGCCGCGTCGAGTTCTCCGGGGTCGTCTTCGGCTACCCGGGCGCCGAGCGCCCCGTGCTCTCGGGCATCGACATCGTCGCGGAGCCGGGCCGCACCACGGCCGTCGTCGGCTCCACCGGCGCCGGCAAGACGACCCTGCTCGGCCTCGTGCCGCGCCTGTTCGACCCGCAGGAGGGCACCGTCACGATCGACGGCGTGCCCGTCTCCTCCCTCGACCGGGCGCAGCTCGCCGAGGTGATCGGGCTCGTGCCCCAGCGCCCCTACCTCTTCTCGGGGACGATCGCCTCGAACCTGCGCTTCGGCCGCCCCGACGCAACGGACGCCGAGCTGTGGGAGGCGCTGCGCATCGCCCAGGGCGAGGACTTCGTGCGGAGCAAGGAGCACGGGCTCGACGAGCCGGTCTCGCAGGGCGGCACCAACGTCTCCGGCGGGCAGCGCCAGCGGCTCTGCATCGCGCGCGCCCTCGTCGCGAAGCCGCGGGTCTACCTGTTCGACGACTCGTTCTCGGCGCTCGACGTCGCGACCGATGCGCGGCTGCGGGAGTCGCTGGCCGACGCCACCACCGACGCGACCGTGATCATCGTGGCCCAGCGGGTGTCGACCATCCGCCACGCCGACCAGATCGTCGTGCTCGACGCGGGCCGCGTCGTCGGCCGCGGCACGCACGACGAGCTCCTCGAGACGAACGCGACCTACCGCGAGATCGTCGAATCCCAGCTGAGCGTCGAAGGAGTGTCCTGAGATGGCGCGCACACGCGACACCACCGCCCCCGAGGAGACGACGTCCCCCGAGCCCGAGTTCGAGCCCGGCGAGGGCGACGGCGGCATGTTCGGGGACGGGCCGCCCGCCCGCAAGGCGCAGAACTTCTGGCCCTCGGCCAAGCGCCTCTTCTCGCTGCTCGGCCCCGAGCGCGCCCGGATGGTCCTCGTGGTCGCCCTGGTCTCGCTGTCGGTCGTCCTCACCGTCATCGCGCCCAAGATCCTCGGGCAGGCGATGGACACGATCTTCAACGGCGTGATCGGCTCCCAGCTCCCCGCCGGCGTCCCGCTCGAGCAGATCATCGAGCAGCAGCGCGCCTCGGGCAACGGCACCTTCGCCGACATGCTGGCCAAGACCGACATCGTGCCCGGCGCGGGCATCGACTTCGTGGTCCTCGGCCGCCTGATCATCATCGTGCTGCTGATGTACGTCGTCGCGTCGGTGCTCATGTGGGCGCAGGGCTACATCCTCAACGGCCTCGTGATGCGGGTGGTCTTCGGCCTCCGCCAGGACATCGAGGCGAAGCTCAACCGCCTCCCGCTGCGCTTCTTCGACACCCGGCAGCGCGGCGACGTGATGTCGCGCGTCACGAACGACGTCGACAACATCCAGACGGCGCTGCAGCAGGCCTTCTCGCAGCTGGTGCAGTCGGTGCTCACCATCATCGGCATCGCCGCGATGATGTTCATCGTCTCGTGGCAGCTCGCGCTGATCGCGCTGATCTCGATCCCGCTCTCGGGCGTGATCGCGGGCGTGATCGGCGCCCGCTCCCAGAAGCTCTTCGCCGCCCAGTGGAAGAACACGGGCGCGCTCAACGGCCACATCGAGGAGACCTTCTCCGGGCTCGAGATCGTCCGCGCCTTCGGCCGCGACCGCGAGATGCTCGAGGAGTTCGACCGCCGCAACGACAGCCTCTACACCGCCTCGTTCGGCGCCCAGTTCGTCTCGGGCATGATCATGCCCGCGATGACCTTCGTCTCCTACCTCTCCTACGTGCTCATCGCCGTGGTCGGCGGCCTGCGGGTCGCCTCAGGTCAGCTGACGCTCGGCGACGCGACCGCGTTCATCCAGTACTCGCGCGAGTTCACGCAGCCGGTGACCCAGCTGGCGAGCATGGCGAACATGCTGCAGTCCGGCGTCGCCTCGGCCGAGCGCACGTTCGAGCTGCTCGACGCCGAGGAGCAGGAGCCGGAGACGGCGACCGCGTCGCTCCCGCAGCGCACCGACGGCCACGTGGAGTTCGAGGGCGTCTCGTTCTCGTACGACCCGGAGCAGCCGCTGATCGAGGACCTGACCTTCTCGGCGCAGCCCGGCCAGACGGTCGCCATCGTCGGTCCGACCGGGGCGGGGAAGACCACGCTGGTCAACCTGGTCATGCGCTTCTACGAGCTCACCGGAGGGCGCATCCTGCTCGACGGCGTCGACATCACGAGCCTCGCGCGCGGCGATCTGCGCTCGCGCGTGGGCATGGTGCTGCAGGACGCGTGGCTCTTCCAGGGCACCATCCGCGAGAACATCCGCTACGGGCGGTTGGACGCGACCGACGAGGAGATCGTCGACGCGGCGAAGGCCACCATGGTCGACCGCTTCGTGCGCCAGCTGCCCGACGGCTACGACACGGTGCTGGACGCCGACGGCGGCAGCGTCTCGGCGGGCGAGCGGCAGCTGATCACGATCGCGCGCGCGTTCCTCGCGAACCCGTCGCTGCTGATCCTCGACGAGGCCACCTCCTCGGTCGACACCCGCACGGAGCTGCTCGTGCAGCACGCGATGAACGCGCTGCGCACCGACCGGACCTCGTTCGTCATCGCGCACCGGCTCTCCACGATCCGCGACGCCGACACCATCCTGGTGATGGAGTCGGGCCGGATCGTCGAGCAGGGCGCGCACGAGGCGCTGCTGAAGCAGCGCGGTGCCTACTACGAGCTCTACATGACGCAGTTCCGCGGAGGAGGCGACGAGGCGGGCGAGCACGCCGCAGCGGGCGCGCTCCCGAGCGGGGGAGGGGTCGCCCCGTAGAGTAGGCGCGTGACCGACGCACGCCAGCAGCTCATCGAGTACATCGGCTCCGACGCCGTCTTCCACGGGGACTTCACCCTCACGAGCGGCAAGAAGGCGTCGTACTACGTCGACCTGCGCCGCGTGAGCCTCGACCACCGGGTCGCGCCGCTGATCGGGCAGGTCATGCTCGACCTCATCGCGCCCATCGAGCGAGTCGACGCCGTCGGCGGCCTCACCATGGGAGCCGACCCGATCGCCGCCGCGATCCTCCACCAGGGCGCCGCCCGCGGTCTCGCCTACGACGCGTTCGTCGTGCGCAAGGAGCCCAAGGACCACGGCCGCGGCCGGCAGGTCGAGGGCCCCGACCTCGAGGGCAAGCGCGTCGTCGTCGTCGAGGACACGTCCACCACCGGCGGCTCGCCGCTGAAGGCGATCGAGGCCCTGCTGAAGGTCGGCGCCGAGATCGCAGGAGTCGCCGTCGTCGTCGACCGTGCGACCGGGGCCCGCGAGATCATCGAGGACGCCGGCTACCCGTACTTCGCCGCGATCGGTCTGGCCGACCTCGGCCTGAGCTGATGGTCGACGAGGGGGGACGCGGCGGGGGCCCGGGAGGCGTCGGAGCCGGAGCCGGAGCCGTCGGCATCGTCGTCGCGTAGGGGAGCGAAGAACGCGTCGAAGGCGTCCTCGTCGGACACGTCCGCGTCGGAGGCACTCGTGTCGCGGGCAGGCGTCCCACCGGCACCGGTCTCGCGGGCACTCGTCTCGCGGGCACTCATCTCGCGGGCACTCGTCTCGCGGGCACCCGTCTCGGGCGCTCCCATGGCGCGGGCTCCCGTGTCGTCGCCCCGAGAGCTCCGTCCCTCGGCGGGGACGCCGTCGCGGTCGGAGGAGCGCTCCGGCTCCACGACCGTTCCGCGGTCGGCGTCGGCGTCCTGCTCCTCCACCCGAGCGGAGTCGTCCGCGGGGTCCGGGAGGTCGCCGCCGTCCTCCTCGGCGGCGGACGTCGCGCTCAGCACGGGCTCCCCCGGCCACAGGCCGACCGGAGCGGCAGGGGCACGGCGCGACGCAGCGTCGGAGTCGCTGTCGCTGTCACGGTCGCTCGACGACGGTCCGGCTGCGTCGGCGGAGGAGGCCGACTCGCTCGCAACGCTCCGCTCCTCCGCTGACGCGTGGGCCTCGTCGGCTGCGGACTCAGCAGGACCGGACGTCCGCTCCGCGCGCGACTCCTCCACGGGAGGGACGGAGCTCTCGGGGCGACGACACGGGAGCCCGCGCCATGGGAGCGCCCGAGACGGGTGCCCGCGAGACGAGTGCCCGCGAGATGAGTGCC
>NZ_PSVX01000045.1:0-32387 GCF_002932695.1 Rathayibacter sp. AY1D2
GCTCGCCTCCGGACGCCGCAGCTTCTACACGGCGCCGATCAAGGCGCTCGTCTCCGAGAAGTTCTTCGCGCTGGTCGACGTCTTCGGCGCCTCCAACGTCGGGATGGTCACCGGCGACTCCTCGGTGAACGCCGACGCGCCGATCATCTGCTGCACGGCCGAGATCCTCGCGAACCTCGCGCTCCGGCACGGCGAGGACACCCCGGTCGACCAGGTCGTGATGGACGAGTTCCACTTCTACGCGGACCCGGCGCGCGGCTGGGCCTGGCAGGTGCCGCTGCTCACCCTCCCGCACGTGCAGTTCGTGCTGATGTCGGCCACCCTCGGCGACGTGACGGCGCTCGCCGCCGACCTCAGCCGCCGTACGGGCCGGGAGACCGCCCGGGTCACCGGCGTGGAGCGCCCGGTGCCGCTGCACTACTTCTACGAGATCGCGCCGATCCACGACTCCATCGAGGAGCTGCTCTCGACGAACCAGTCGCCGGTCTACGTCGTGCACTTCTCGCAGGCGGCCGCTCTCGAGCGCGCGCAGGCGCTCACCAGCGCGAACATCGCCACCCGCGAGCACCGCGACCGCATCGCCGAGGTGATCGGCGGCTTCCGCTTCACCACCGCGTTCGGCAAGACCCTCTCCCGGCTGCTCCGGCTGGGGATCGGCGTGCACCACGCGGGCATGCTGCCGAAGTACCGCCGCCTGGTCGAGCAGCTCGCCCAGCAGGGCATGCTGCGCGTGATCTGCGGCACGGACACCCTCGGCGTCGGCATCAACGTCCCCATCCGTACCGTGCTGCTCACCGCGCTGACCAAGTACGACGGCACCCGGACCCGCCAGCTCTCGGCCCGCGAGTTCCACCAGATCGCCGGCCGCGCCGGTCGCGCCGGGTACGACACCGCCGGGACCGTGGTCGTGCAGGCCCCCGAGCACGAGTCCGAGAACCGGAAGGCTCTCGACAAGATGGGCGACGACCCGAAGAAGCGGAGGAAGTGGGTCGCCAAGCGCGCGCCGCAGGGCTTCGTCAGCTGGGGGGAGCCGAGCTTCCGCAAGCTCGTCGACGCGGAGCCCGAGACGCTGACCTCGCACATGACGATCACCTCGGCGATGCTGCTGAACGTGATCGCCCGCGGCGGCGACGCCTACGCGAACGTGCACGCCCTGATCTTCGACAACCACGAGCCGTGGAAGCGGCAGCTGCAGCTCGCCCGCCGGGCGCTCGGTATCTACCGGACGCTGCGGGAGGCAGGAGTGGTCGAGCAGAGCGTCGGCGCCGACGGCGTGACCCGCATCCGCCTGACCGTCGATCTGCAGCCGAACTTCGCGCTCAACCAGCCGCTCTCGCCGTTCGCGCTGGCCGTGTTCGACGTTCTCGACCCGGAGTCGCCGAGCTTCGCGCTCGACGTGATCTCGGTGCTCGAGGCGACCCTCGACGACCCGCGCCCGATCCTGGGGGCCCAGCAGTTCCAGGCCCGCGGGGAGGCCGTCGCCGCGATGAAGGCCGACGGGATCGAGTACGAGGAGCGGATGGAGCTGCTCGAGTCCGTCACGCACCCCAAGCCGCTCGAGGAGCTCCTCGACGCGACCTTCGAGACCTACACCGCGGCGCAGCCGTGGGTGAAGGACTTCGAGCTCTCGCCGAAGTCGGTCGTGCGCGACATGTACGAGCGGGCGATGTCCTTCGGCGAGTACACCGCCTTCTACAAGCTCTCCCGCTCGGAGGGACTGGTGCTGCGCTACCTGTCCGACGCGTTCCGCGCGGCCCGGCAGACCATCCCCGACGAGCTGAAGAACGAGGAGCTGCACGACCTGATCGAGTGGCTGGGCGAGCTCGTGCGCCAGGTCGACTCCTCGCTGGTCGACGAGTGGGAGGAGCTGGTCAATCCGGCGCTCCACGCGGCGGACCAGGCGATCGTGCCGCCCGCTCCGCGCCGCCTCACCGCGAACCACCGCGCCTTCCGCGTGCTGGTGCGCAACGAGATGTTCCGCCGGGTGACCCTCGCCGCCCTCGACGACCACGAGGCGCTCGGCGAGCTCGACGCCGCCGCCGGCTTCGACGCCGACGCGTGGGGCGCCGCGCTGGACGACTACTACGACGAGCACGACAGCATCGGCATCGGGCCCGACGCCCGGGGGCCGAAGATGCTGCTCGTCACGGAGGAGCCGACGCAGTGGCTCGTGCGGCAGATCCTCGACGATCCGGCCGGCGACCACGACTGGGGGATCTCGGCGACCGTCGACCTCGCCGAGTCGGACGAGCAGGGTGCGGCCGTCGTCCGCGTCACCTCGGTCGGCCGCCTGGACTGATCAGCGGCCGCGCTTCTCCCGGCGCTGCATCTCGGCGGCGATGTCCGCCTCGGTGATCTCCTTGCGGGCGGGACCCCAGATCGACGCGGCCTGGCCGACGACGCCGATCCCGATCCCGATCATCGGCCAGATCGGCCAGAAGTAGCCGTCGGCCCCTGTGCCGACCCAGACGGCGGTCGTGATCGCCGAGACGCTCGCCCATCCGCCGACCGATCCCAGGAAGTCGCGGCGCCGCTTGACCTCGCGCACAGCGAGCGCGCGCTCGGCGTCCTCGACGCGGGCGGTCTCCACCTCCTCGCCGGAGGCGGCCGCCGGGACGACCTCCGCGGACCGGTCTCGCCGGGCGGACGGATCCGGAGTTCCCCACTCGTTCGTCATGCGGCCAGCCTACGCACGGGCCGTCGGCAGCGGTACGCGGGCTTCAGGCGGCGGTACGCGGGCTCAGGCGGCGGTCGCCTGCTCCGGCTGGCAGTGCGGGCACCACCAGGTGCGGCGCTGCTCGGGGTCGTCGCGGACCTCGTCGCGGACGAGCACCGTCGTGCCGCAGCGCAGGCACGGGCGCCCGGCGCGCCCCGCGACCCAGTGCCGCTCGCCGCGGCGAGTGTCACCGGTGGTGGTCTGGAACATCCCCGGGATCGTGACGGAGGCGCGGAGGCCTCTCGCCGCGGTCGCCACGAGGGCGCAGACGTCGAGGGAGCCGATCGGCCGCCAGGGCCAGACCCCGCGGAGGAAGCAGACCTCGTTGGCCCAGAGGTTGCCGAGACCCGCGAGGCAGCGCTGGTCGAGGAGTGCGGCGACGACGGGCCGGTCCGGGAGGCGGGAGAGGCGCCGGACGGCCTCGTCGGCGTCCCAGTCCGCGCGGAGCGGGTCGGGCCCGAGGTGCCCGACGGCGCGCGGCTCGTCGCGGGTGGCGAGGAGCTCGACGACCGGGAGGTCGATGCCCCACACGGTCGAGTCGTCGTCGAGGCGGAGGCGGACGCGGACGTCCTTCTGCACCGAGCGGGGGACCGCTCGGCCGGGAGCGGTCACGGTCCAGGAGCCCTGCATCCGCAGGTGGGTGTGCAGGGTCGTTCCGCCGGAGAAGCGGGTGAGGAGGTGCTTGCCGTGGGTGTCGTGCTCGAGGATCCTCAGCCCGGCGAGGGAAGTGCCGGCCGCGTCCCCGGAGCGCAGCTCGCCCTCGAGGACGGTGCGACCGTCCGCCGCCCGCCTGAGGCGGGCGGCGAGACGGTGCACACTGTCTCCCTCGGGCATCCCCGAACTCTAGGAGCCGGAGCTCGCCGAGATCAGGGGTCGCGCGGGATCAGGCGCCGCGGTACGCCTGCTTGTAGACGCGCTCGGTGCCGTCGGGCGCGGTGACCTCGATGGTCGCCGTGCCGGCCTTGATGGGCTTGAAGACGGTCACGGTCTTCACCGTGAACGACTGGCCGGGCTTGACCGTCTTCTTCGTCTTGCTGCCGTACGCCGTCGTGATCTCGATCGAGACCGTCTCGTCGCCGTTGTTCACCGCCGACACCGTCAGCGTCCGCACGACGGCGAGGCGCTTGGTGGAGGCGGTGGTCGCGACGTCGATGACCGTGACGGGCTCGGGCTCCGGGTCCGTCTGGGTCTCGGGCAGGTCGAGGCCGACGACGACCGGGTCGTGGTCGCTGGAGCGGTACGCCGAGGTGTCGTAGAAGATCGTCGCGTTGTAGTCGTAGCGGCTGTACTCCAGTGCCACGGACTCGCCGCTGTTGATGTTCCAGGTGTCGACCCCGGTGACCGTCCTGTCGGCCGCGGGCGAGGCGAAGACGTGGTCCAGCGAGCCGACCGCGCCGTCGAACGAGTACGAGTACTTGCCGTCCTTCGCACCCTGGTCGGTGTAGCCGGCGTCGGTGATCACCTTCACCGGGTCCTCCTTCGAGTAGGCGTTGAAGTCGCCCAGCAGGTAGACGAGCTCGGTGGCCTTCTCGGTGCGGAGGCGGTCGGCGAAGGCGACGAGGGCGGTCGCCTGCTTCACGCGCGAGGCGTTCGAGGCGCCCTGGCCGTCGCCCTGGTCGGCGTCGGCGCCGGATCCGGAGCCCTTCGACTTGAAGTGGTTCACGATCGCGACGAACTCGCTGGCGCTGTCGCCGAGGAGGCGGAACTCCTGGGCGAGGGGCTTGCGGGCGTTCGAGAAGTTCACCGTGTCGTTGAGCACGACGGACTCGCCGACCGGCTCGATGACTGCCTTCTTGTAGATGAAGGCGGTGCGGATGACGTCCTCGTCCGCGAGCGCGGGGAGCGCTGCGGGGGAGGGGACGTAGGCCCAGACCTCGGAGCCGGCCGCCGTGTTCAGCGCGGCGGTCAGGGTGGCGAGGGCCTCGTCGCGCGGCTTGCCGAACTTGGCCGAGTTCTCGATCTCCTCGAGCGAGACGACGCCCGCGCCGAGGGTGTTGATCGCGGTCACGATCTTGGCCTGCTGGCGCTCGAGGTCGTCGGCGTTCGCCGCTCCGCGGGCGTCGCAGCCGCTGTTGACCGTGACCGGGTCGCCGTCGCGGTCGGTGTAGAAGGTGCAGCCGGTGATCGAGTCGCCGGTGGTGGAGAAGTAGTTGAGCACGTTGAAGGACGCGATCGACAGGTCGCCGCCGACGGCCTCGGGCTTCGCGGTCCGGGTGTTCGCGAAGGTCGCGGGCTGCACGTCGCCGGCGTTCTCGACGGTCAGCTGCGTGGTGGGCTGGAAGGCCCAGCCGCCGTTGCGGTAGTCGAGGACGACGGGGCGGGTGAAGGTCGCCGGAGCACCCACGCGGATCGGCGCGGTCAGGGTGAGGTAGGGCAGCGGGATCGCCTTGTTCGCGGCGGCGCCGAGGAAGTTGATCGAGGCGCCGTCGTCGAGCACGATCGCGCGCGCGGCGTTGTCGGCGACGACCGCGGCCAGCTCCGGCGTTCCAGGGCGGGCGACCTCGGTCGGGGTCAGCAGCGGCGAGTCGCCGGCGGTGAGGCCGACGGAGCCGAAGCTGTTGAGGTCGAAGGTGTCGGTCACGGTGAACGCGCCCTGCGGGGCGATCAGCATGCTCTCGAGCGTCTCGCGCTCCTCGACGGTGCGGGGGAGGCCGACGGCGGCCGCGATCGGCGCGACGGCCGGGGTGCCGAGCTTCTCGACGGTCGCGGCCGAGGTCGGGGTGAGCTCGGTGAGGCCGTTGAACTCGCTGACGGCGCCGGTGATGCGCAGGTTGTCGCCGATCGCGACCGCGCCGACCGAGGCGGAGGAGTAGACGAAGACGGCGTCGGAGGCGGTGCGGCCGGTGGTCTGCGCGCCGGTGCCGGCGGTCTGGATCACGTAGCCGTTGTAGCCGCCGGTGGCGTAGCGCGCGGTGACGACGCCGGTGGTGGTGACGGTCTGCCCGACGAGCGGGGACGCGGCTCCGGTGCCCTGGATCTCGGCGATCGAGACGGTCGGCGCGGTGGTCGGCGGGGCGGTCGGGGTCGCCGTGGGGGTCGCCGTCCCGGTCGGCGCCGGCGTCGGCTCCGGGGTGCTGCCGCCGGCGGACTCGGGGGTCATCGCGCCGACGGTGAAGTCGGCGGCGTTGGAGTCGGTATCGCCGGTCGCGGAGTCGGCGCGCGCGATCGACTCGGTCAGCGTCGGCGCGGTGGCGGCCGCCGACTCGAAGGTGTTGGAGGTGCCGTAGCCGAGCAGGTCGAGGACCGCGTCGGGCTGCTCGGCGGTGCCGGTCGGCGGGGCGACGAGGGTCGCGGTGCCCTCGACCAGGAAGAGCGTGCCGCCGGCGGCCGCGATGTTGAGGCCGTTCGCGGTCTGGTCGGCGGCGGGGAGCGGCGCGCCGTTGCTGCCGTTGCTCGCACCGGCGATCAGGAAGTGGCCCTCGGCGGGGACGGTGCCGGTGAGCGCGACGGTCGTCGTCGGGTTCGCCGTGCCGGTGGCCGAGCGGTACTGCAGCGAGAGGCCCGAGAGCGCGACGTCGGCGCCGGTCGGGTTGTAGAGCTCGACGAAGCGGTTGCTGTAGGTCGCGCCGGCCGAGCCGCCGCGGGCGAAGATCTCGCTGATGACCAGCTCGTCACCGCTCGGAGCCGCGGTGGCGGGGGTCGCGACCAGCGGCGTGGCGACCAGGGCGAGACCGGCGAGGGCCGCGAGGGCGAGGCGCCTCCTCGGTGTGCGGGCGCGAGGCCTGTCCGCGAGGGGTGCGGGGGAGTCGGGCATGGTGGTCCTCTCGATCGCCGCTCCGGAGAGCGGTGGTGCGTCACCGCACGGCGACGGCGACCCTTCGCCCCTGAAAGGGGCACAGTGAGCCACGCTATGCAGTGCGGGTGCCCGGCCTGTGAACCGGACGTTTCATGAACGTAAACTCACCCACCGACATCGGGGCCGCGGTCCCGTCTTCGCGGCCTCCGTCCGGGAACGCGGGCCATGATCGGGAGATGATCTCCTTCGAATTGGCCAGGGCGCTGCGGACCGCGGGTCTGCGCTGGGCACCGGTCACCGGCGACCGCTTCCGCATCGAGCGCGAGGGGTTCGACGGCGACGTCTTCACCGTGAGCGACATGACGATCGAAGCGCACGAGTACGAGACCGGCACGGTGCTCGGCTTCAACGGCACGACCGAGTGGGCGCTCGACTCCGTGGCGCTCGACGACTCGCTCTGGCTGCCGCGCGAGGACCAGCTGCGCGAGCTGCTCCGCGGTACGTTCCGCTCGCTGCGCCGCGTCGCGGCCGGCGGGCCGGTGCGCTTCGCCGTGACCGTCGAGCTCGCCGGCGAGCAGCGCGACTTCGAGGACGAGATCGCCGAGAACGCCTACGCGGAGGCGCTGCTCGCGCTGGTCAGCTCGGTCGCGGTCGACCTCGACGACGTGGACGAGCTCGCCTGAGCCGACGGGCACCTCTGCCCGTGGGGAGACGTCCCCATTCTTCGCGGCCCGCCCGCTCTCCACGATCGGTCTCGTCGGAACAGACGCTTCCGAGTCGAGGAGAACCCCATGCGAGACCTGCAGCAGCGACCGTCGTCCGGCACCACCGGGCGGACCACCGGACTGATCGCCTCGGGCGGCGTCCCCGTCCCAGGGGCCGAGGAGGCCTACCGCCGCTTCCTCGAGCTGCGGCGCGAGATCTACGTCGACGAGGCCGGCTTCCTCTCCGCCGAGCACGGGAGCGACGGCCGGGAGACCGACGAGGACGATGCTCGCTCGCTCGCCTTCGCGGTCGTCGAGGAGTGTGCGGGCGAGCTGCGGATCCGCGCCGCTCTCCGCCTGATCGTCAAGGGTCGCGCGACCCGCGCGGTGACCGACGACCGCCTCCCCGTCGAGCGGTACTGGCCGGAGGTCTTCGGCTCGAGCCCCGCACCGGAGCCCTCCGTCGAGGTCTCGCGCCTCGTCGCGCGGCACGAGAACCGGGCCGCGCAGCACGCGTGCGTGCTGGAGCTGTACGCCGCAGTCCTCGCCTTCCTCGACGAGGCCGGGATGCGCTCCGCCTACGGGCTGATCGATCCGGTGCTCGAGCGGTTGCTGCGCCTCTCGCTCACCGCCACGAGGATCGGCGAGCGGCGGTGGATCGGCGCGTACCGGAGTCACAACGTCGCGATCGCGATCGAGGTGCCGCCGATCAGGCGGCTCAGCCGCTGGCTGCCCGGCCGCCTCCTCACGGCGCGCGACATCCTGGTCGGGATCGACGACGAGCAGGAGCTGGCGGCGTGAGCACCGACGTGACGGCCCCCCGGTTCGCCAGGAACCTCGGCTTCTGGAGCGAGGCGGAGCAGGAGGCGCTGTGCTCGGCGCGGATCGCGCTCGCGGGCGTCGGCGGGGACGGGTTCCAGCTCGGGCTGAAGCTCGCGCAGATGGGCGTGCGCTCGTTCGCGGTCGCCGACCCGGAGGTCTTCGAGCCGGAGAACGCGAACCGGGTGCCCGGGGCGACGCTGGCGGCGGTGGGCCGGAACAAGGCCGAGGTGTTCCGCGAGTCGGTGCTCGCGCTCGACGCCGACGCGACGGTCGACGTCTTCCCCGCTGGTGTGCTCCCGGAGACGGCGCTCGGCTTCGCGCGCGGCGCGGACCTGGTCGTCGACGAGACGGAGGTGACGACCCCGGAGGTGGGCGTGCTGCTGGCGCGGACCGCCCGCGCGCTCGATCTGCCGGTGCTCTGGGTGATGAACGTCGGCTGGGCCGCGCAGGCGACGTCGTTCCACCCGAGGTCGCGGCACACCGTGGAGCGCATGCTCGGCTTCACGGAGGATCTGCCGCTCGAGGAGATCGCGCGGCGCCCGGCGGTGCTGGGAAGGACGCTGCCCGTGATCCCGCCCTACACCGACCTCCGGGTGCTGCGGGCCGTCACGTCGGCCGCTCCGGCGCCGCTGCCCTCGATCGCCCCGGGGGTCGACGCGGCCTCGGCGCTCGGCTCCGCACAGGCGTTCCTGCATCTCACGGCCACCATCGGCAACCGCCGGCCCCGCCCGACCTGGGCGCCGGCGTTCGCGCACGTCGACGTCTACGGGCGCACCGCCGGCACGGTCCGCAGGCCCCGGCTTTCGGCGGCGATCACCCTCGCGCGCGCGGCGGCCCGGGACGCGCTCGCGCTCAACCCGCGGGTGCAGTACTCCGACGAGGACCGCGAGCGGCGTGCCGCCTAGCGGACCTCGAGGTGCAGGCCCGGCTCGGTATCGGCGACGACGGTCGCGACCGCGCCCCGGCCGGGCGGCAGCAGCCTCACGGTGACGCGCCCGAAGCCGATCTGCTCGAAGGCGCGCGCGGCGGTCGCGGCCACGCGGTCGAGGGTGGACTCGTCGAGGTCGCCGTCGGAGTCGTCGAGGAGCACCACCTGGACCCCGCGCAGCCGCGCGGCGCGGACGCTCGCGACCAGCGGGTCGCGCACGAGGCCGAAGGCGCGGAGCCCGTCGCGGATGCCGGCCTCGACGTTGGCCGCGTCTCGTGCGAGGGCGGGGGAGTAGGGCTCGCCGGCGGCCGCTCGCGCGAGGAGCGGCTCCGCGAGGTCCGCGACCAGCCGCACGCGCTTCTCCCGCTCGGCGAAGCGGCCGTCGGCCTCCGCCGTCTCGGTGGCGAGGCGCTCGCGCTCGGCCCGCACCTCGCCCATCCGGCCGATGGCGTAGCGCAGGCCGAGGCGGAACAGGACGCCGCAGACGAGCAGGATCGCGTAGCGCGACATCGCCTCGAGGGCGAAGAGCGCGCTGTGGCCGCTGCCGAGGAGGCAGGCGAGCGTCACGGCTCCGACCGCGAGGTGGCCCGCGACCGCCGCGAGGATCCGCCCGCGGAGGCAGAGGGCGAAGAGCGGGAACGCGGTGCCGCCGAGGAACCAGGTGGCGAAGCTCCCCTCCCAGCCGGTGGGCTCGAGGGCCCACCAGCCCAGGGCCGAGGCGACCGGTGCGCCGGCCGCGACCAGGAGGGTGCCGGGGAGCGGGAGCGGATCGCGGGGGCGCCGGACGACCAGGGCGACGAGGAGGGCGACGATCAGCACCGACGCCGCCGTGAGCGCGGGGCGGCGGGACCAGTCGAGGTTCAGCGTTGCGAGGAGGACGTTGGCGCCGACGAAGAGGAGCCCGATCACCCGGACGTGGCCGCCGCCGAAGCCGAGCAGGTCGGAGACGTCGGCGCTCTGCTCGAGACGGCGCGGGCGGGTCACCGGCGCCACTCCAACCGCACCACGGTGCCCGCCTCGGAGGCGATCTGCGCGGTCGCCCCGGCGATCTGGGTCACCCGGCCGAGGATGCTCGTGGTCAGTCCCATCCGGTTCTGCGGCACGGCGGCGGCGACGAACCCGCCGCCGTCGTCGCCGACCTCGATCGAGAGCCCGCGCTCGTCGACGGCGAGGGACGCGCGGACGGCGGCGGGGGCGCCGTCCGTCGAGCGGGCGTGCTGCACGGCGTTCCGCGCGGCCTGCACGGTCGCGTCGATGAGCGCGTCGGCGACGGGGGAGGGGACGGCCACGGCGCCCGCCGCGATCCGGGTGCTGAGGACGGCGAGCGGCGCGGCCTCGGTGATCCGGACGGAGGCGGCGCGCACGAACTCGCCCGCGGTCAGCATCGCCCGGCTCGGGGTCGGGCCCGTCGGATCCGTCCGCCGGAGCTCCGCGAGGTGCGCGAGGGCGATCCGCGCCGCGGCTCGGGAGCGCTCGGCGGAGTGGCTGATCTGCTCCACGTTGAGCAGGAAGGAGAGGATCTCGTCGTGCACGAGCGCGCCGACCCGGATGCGCTCGCTCCGCCGCCCCGCTCGGCCGGCGGCACGGGCGGCCGCGAGCACCGACTCGCGCGTCGCGCGCTCGAGCGACCGGCCGGCGCCGAGGACCGCCTGGGCGAGCCCCGCGAAGACCGTGCCGATCATCGCCATGTCGACCGCCTCCTCGATCGCCACGACGGGCGATCCCGAGGTGGCGGCGCGGACGGCGAAGAGCAGGAGGCAGACGCCGGCCACGGCGAGCGGCACGAGGCGCGCGGGGAAGGCGACGGCCGCGGCGGTCATCGCCACGGGCACGGCATCGATCAGCCAGGAGGTGGCGGCGGGGCCGCTCCCGGGCGGCACGGCCGGGATCAGCGCGAGAGCGAGGACGGCGAACAGGACGACGTGCGCGCGGAGCACGGTCCGCACCGCGTCGAGGCTGCCGCGCATCGCGACGAGCAGGGTGACCAGCGGGGCGGGCAGCACCAGAACGGATGCGGCGACGGCCCAGAGCGGGGAGATCCCGAGAGCGGTGGCCGCATAGCCGAGCGCCGCGACGGCGTGGAACGCGATGCCGCCGATGCTGAATGCGACGACGAAGATCCGCTCGAACCGGTCGCCGATGCCGAAGCTCGGCTCCTCCGCCGCCGCGGCTCCGGATCTCACATCGGGCCTTCGAGCAGGCCGTCCTCGATCGCGCGGATGTAGAGCTCGACCTTGGTCCCCGCATGGCGGCCGACCCGCGCGTACTTGGCGCGGATCCGCCCGACGTAGTGGGTGACGGTGTCGCGGGACAGACCGGTGAGGGAGGCGACGCGCTGCGCCTTCTCGCCCGCGGCGTAGAGTGCCAGCACCTCGCGCTCGCGGGCGCTGAGTCCGGCGTCGGCGAGCTCGACGTCCGCGTCGAGGGCCGCGGCCCAGTCGGTCGAGGCGACCGCGACGCCGTGCGCCGCCGAGCGGATCGTCTCGAGGAGCACGGAGTCCTCCTCGGACTTGCGCACCATGCCGAGCGCGCCGGCCCTGGCCGCAGCGCGGACGGAGTCGGGGTCGTCGCCGGCCGAGAAGATCAGGACGCGGGTGCCGCGGCGCATCAGCCGGGAGACGTTCTCGCCGGCGTCGCTGCCGTCGCCGAGTCGCAGATCGAGGATGACGAGGTCGAAGTCCGCGGCGTCCTCCTCGATCTCGGCGACGGTGGCGGCGACGGCGTCGGCACGCAGGTCGTCGGTCCCGCGCAGCAGCTCGGCGATGCCGGACCGGACGATGGCGTGGTCGTCGATCACGCAGATCGAGCGCACGGGGTCGACGGCGAGGGGAGCGGCCGGCTCGAGGGGAGCGAGGGGCTCGGGAGAAGCGAGGGGCTCGAGGGGAGGTGCTGACTCGAGGGGTCGGGAAAGGGTGCTCACGGCGGCGGGCATCGGCGTCCTGGATCGTCAGGGGAGAGGCGAGCCGTCGGGTGGTCGGCATCGATGGCTGAAGTGTGCGATGCGCGCCGGGACGTCGCAAGGCGAAGCGACACCGCGTCCCAATCCGTGGTCTCGCGGTCCTGGAGTGCTAAGGATCGGCGCGATTCCGCGGGACCCGGCCCGGCGGTGCCGTCGGCGGACGCTCGCCACCGGTCCTCGGCGGGCACCCGCCGTGACCCCCGGACGGGTGCCGCGACAACTGACGGCTGGTGGCCGGAGTGGACGGCGGACACGATGGGCACGTTCCGCCGGACGGCCCGCCGTCGACCGGACGACCCCGCCCCCCACTCCCGAGAGGAACGGTCCGAGCGTGTTCTCACGGCTGTCCCGCCGCACCCGTTCCGCCGCCTCCGTCGCGTCGGTGACCGCCGCCGCGCTCGTCGTCTCGACGATGGCCGTGCTCTACCAGGGGGTGACCACCCAGGACGTGGATCTCAACGACGCCGGGGTCTGGGTGACCAAGCCGACCGCGCTGCTCGCGGGCCGGCTCAACTATCCCTCCGAGGTCCTCGACGCGGCCCTGCGCACCCAGGGGACGAGCTTCGACGTCGCGCAGGAGGCGGGCGCCGTCGTCGTCCACGACCAGAGCAACGCGACCGTCTCGCTCGTGGACACCTCGTCGGTCGCGCTCGGCGAGGCGGTCGCCGTGCCCGCCGACTCCTCGGTCGTGCTCGGCGGCGGCGTGCTGGCGATCCTCGACGCCGCCACCGGCGCGCTCTGGGTGCGGGCCGTCGACGCGCTCGCCTCGTTCAGCGTCGAGGCCGACGAGCCCACGGCCGAGCTCGGCGCGGATGCGGCGGCCACCGTCGCGGCCGACGGCACGGTCTTCGCCTACTCGCCCGGCGAGCAGGAGCTCGTCACGGTCCGCACCGGCGGCGCCCCCTCGACCTCCGCCGTCTCCGGCTTCGCCGAGGGAGCGACGCCGGCGATCACCGCCGTCGGCTCCACCCCGGTCCTCCTCGACGCGGGGAGCGGCGCGGTGTCGATCGACGGGGACGACCCGGTGCAGCTCGGAGTCGCGGACGAGCTGACGCTGCAGCAGCCGAGCACGGGCGGCGAGGACGTCGCGATCTCGACCGGTGCCGCCCTGCTCCTGCAGCCGCTGGACGGCTCGGCCGCACGGACGGTGGACTCCGGCGGGACCGGAACCGCCGTCGCGCCGGTCCGGGTCAACGGCTGCACCTACGCCGCCTGGTCCGGCTCGGGGCGGTACCTGCGCGACTGCGGCGGAACCGCGGACGACGTCGCGAAGGAGGTGCCGGACCTCGGCGCCGACCGGCAGGCGGTCTTCCGCGTCAATCGCAGCGCGGTCGTGCTGAACGAGCTGACCGTGGGCTCCGTCTGGCTGGTGAACCAGGACATGAAGGAGGTCTCCGACTGGGAGGACGTCACGCCGCCGGAGGACGACGCCACCAAGGACGACGACAACACCAGCACCCAGCAGCAGGTGCAGGACACGATCCCGGAGCGGTCGGAGGAGAACACTCCGCCGGTCGCCGTGGACGACGAGTTCGGCGTGCGCGCCGGGCGCAGCGTCATCCTGCCGGTGCTCGACAACGACAGCGACCCGGACGGGGACGTGCTCACCGCGTCCGTGACCGGGGCGCAGCCCGCACTGGGCGCGGTGTCGCCGATCTACGGCGGCAGCGCCCTGCAGATCACCCTGCCCCCGGAGGCGAGCGGGTCTGCGACGTTCGCGTACACCGCCGACGACGGACGCGGGCAGACCGCGGACGCCGTCGTCATGCTGACCGTGACGCCGGCGGGCAGCAACACGCCTCCCGAGCAGAAGCGCGAGGGGCGGATCCTCCTGGAGCAGGGCGCCTCGGTCTCCTACAACGTGCTGCCGGACTGGATCGACCCGGACGGCGACGAGCTCTTCCTCCTCGCTGCGACGTCGACCAGCGACGACCAGGTGCGCTCGACCGCCGATGGACTCGTCACCTTCGACGCGATCGGCGCCGAGCTCGGCCGGAAGGATGTCGACCTGCTCGTCTCGGACGGCACCGACGAGATCGCGGGGGTGCTGCACGTGGACGTCCGCGCGCCCGGCTCGACCGTCCCCGTGACCAATCCGGACCACGTGACGACCCTTGCGGATCAGACCGCGACGGTCGCGCCGCTCGGCAACGACCTCAGCCCGTCCGGCGCGCCCCTGCTGCTCGCCGAGGTCGAGCAGCCCGCCGGTGCGACCGTCACCCCCGACTACACGGCGGGGACCTTCACCTTCACGTCGCCGACACCCGGCAGCTACTACCTGCAGTACCGCGCGAGCGACGGACCGGACTCGACCCCGGGACTCGTCCGCGTCGACGTCCTCCCGGCGACCAGCGAGGCGAAGAACCCGGTCGCCGTGCGCGACGTCGCGCTGCTGCCCTCGGGCGGCACCGCGCTCGTCGACGTGCTGCAGAACGATTCCGATCCCAACGGCGGGCTGCTCGTCGTCTCCTCGGTGGAGGTGGACGCCGGCGCCGGTGTCGCGGTGGCGATCCTCGAGCACGAGGTGCTCCGCGTCACGGATCAGCCGGGGATCACCGAGCCGGTGACCTTCCGCTACGTCGTCTCGAACGGCACCGGGATGACGACCGGCGAGGTGCTGGTGGTGCCGACACCCGCTCCGGCGACCCTCGAGCCGCCGATCGCGACCGACGACTCGGCAGCCGTGCGCGTCGGCGACACCGTCACGATCGACGTGCTCGCCAACGACGTCTCGCCCGGCGGCGGCCTGCTGACGGTGGTGCCCGACCTCGTGGCACCGCTGCCCGACGCCGCCGACGGCGTCGCGTTCGTCTCGGAGGACCGCGTGCGGTTCCGGGCGGGCGACACCGCGAAGACGGTCTACGTCACCTACGAGGCGATCGACGCCTCGGGCCAGAAGGACGCCGGCTACGTCAGCATCCAGATCCTGCCGATGAACCGCGAGGCGAACTCCCCGCCGCGGCCCGAGAACCTCGAAGCGCGCACGCTCTCGGGGACGACCGTCTCGATCCCGATCCCGCTGGACGGCATCGATCCGGACGGCGACAGCGTGACGCTCGTCGGCCAGGCGAGCGCTCCCGGCAAGGGGCGGATCGACGAG
Source organism: Rathayibacter sp. AY1D2 (assembly GCF_002932695.1). Taxonomy (NCBI): domain Bacteria; kingdom Bacillati; phylum Actinomycetota; class Actinomycetes; order Micrococcales; family Microbacteriaceae; genus Rathayibacter; species Rathayibacter sp. AY1D2. The sequence continues at coordinate 14,966 of NZ_PSVX01000045.1, forward strand.
GTCGGGGCGGATCACCTCACCTACACGGCCTTCGAGGACTCGGTCGGCACCGACACCTTCCGCTACGAGGTGAGCGACGCTCTCGGCAAGCGGGGCACGGCGACGATCCAGGTCGGCATCGCGCCTGCGTCGACGGAGAACCAGGCACCGGACGCCGTCAAGGACGTCGTGACCGCGCAGCCTGCGCGCAGCATCGCCGTCGACGTGCTCGCGAACGACACCGACCCCGACGGCGACACGCTCTCGCTGGTCGCGGACGGCCTCACCGCACCGGAGGGAATGACGGCACGGCTGTCGGCCGGCCGCGTGCTGGTGACGACTCCCGAGGCGGAGGGCGACTACGCCGTCCAGTACACGGTCGGCGATCCGCGCGGCGCGACCGCCGTCGGCAGCCTGCTCGTGACGGTGGCGGAGGAGGCGGCGCTGCTGCCGCCGATCGCCCGCGACGACACGGTCACGACCGCGCAGATCACGACGGCACAGACCGTCGAGGTGCCCGTGCTGAAGAACGACGAGGATCCGGACGGCGTCGCGAGCGAGCTCCGGGTGGCGCTGCCCGGCGAGCCGGCGGGAGCCGTGGTCGGGGCCGGCGGAGTCGTGACCGTGACCCCCGGTGAGGAGGCGCAGCTCCTCACGTACACGGCGACCGATGCCGACTCGCAGGTGGCGACCGCCTTCATCCGGGTGCCGGCGCTCAGCTCGACCGGCCCCTCGCTCAAGCCCGGTGTCGAGCCGCTCGAGGTGAAGGCCGGCGAGCAGGCGACGATCCCGCTGACCGACTGGGTCGTGGCTCCCGAGGGGAAGACCGTGCGGCTGACGCAGGCCGACCGGGTGTCGGCGCTGCACTCGGCCGACGGGGTGCTCGTCCGGGACGAGTCGACCCTGCTCTACACCGCGGCCCCCGACTACTTCGGCTCGGACGCCCTGACCTTCGAGGTCACCGACGGCACGGGGCCCGACGACCCCGCCGGGGTGAAGGCGACGCTGAGCATCCCGATCACGGTGCTGCCGCCGGAGAACCAGCCGCCGACGTTCGCCGGGGGAGCGATGGAGGTCGCGGCCGGCGAGGACGCGTCGACGCTGGATCTGCGGGCGCTCTCGAGCGACCCGGACAAGGGCGACCTGGCGAAGCTGAGCTACAGCGTCTCGGGCGCGCCCACCGGGATGACCGCCTCCGTGTCGGGCTCGGTGCTCTCCGTCGCGGCCGACGAGTCGGTCGCGAAGGGGACGCAGGAGACGCTGGCGATCACCGTGACCGACGGCACCACGCAGCCCGTGCAGGGCTCGGTGGTCGTGCGGGTGACCGCGTCGACCCGGCCGCTGACGGTCGCGAACGACGACGTCGTCGCCAAGGCACCCCAGGGCCGGCCGACCACGGTCGACGTGCTCTCCAACGACGTGAACCCGTTCCCCGAGACGCCGCTGACTCTGGTCGACGATCCGATCGTGGACTCCGGGGCCGACACCGGCACGGCGAGCGCCCAGGGCGGCTCCGTCGTCGTCACGCCGAACGCGGACTTCGTGGGCACGATGACGGTGCGCTACCAGGTGGCGGACGCCACCGGCGACGCCGAGCGCCGGGTGTTCGGCACGATCCGCGTCACGGTGCAGGGCAAGCCCGCCGCGCCGGGGACGCCGTCGGTCAGCTCGGTGCAGGACCGGACGGTCGTGCTCAGCTGGTCCGACGGCACCAGCAACGGCGCCGAGATCACCACGCACACGGTGAAGTGGTCGGGGGGCGGCCAGGACTGCGCGGCGACCACCTGCACGATCGCGAACCTCACCAACGACCGCGAGTACACCTTCACGGTCACCGCGACCAACGAGATCGGCGAGTCCGACCCGTCGCCCGCGTCGGCCGTGGCACGTCCGGACGCCCGCCCGGGCGCCCCGACGATCACGAGCCTCGACTACGGCGACGGCTCGCTCACGGTGACCTGGGCCGACGGGGCGAACCCGGGGTCCGCGGTGACGGGGTACGAGGTGCAGCTCAGCGGGGCCGGCAACGACCTGTTCGAGGTGCCCGGCGGTACCCGGACCACGCAGCTCACCAGGCTGACGAACGGCTCGAACTACACGGTCGCCGTGCGGGCGTCGAACCGCTCCCCGGAGCCCTCCGACTGGTCGGGCCCGATGTCGATGAGCCCCGCGGGCTCGCCGAGTGCGCCGGCGGCGCCGCAGGTCGGTGCCTCGGTGCAACTGGGCACTCAGACGCAGCTCCCCGTGAGCTGGAGCCCGCCGACGACGGTGAACGCGGAAGCGCTGACCGGCTACACCCTCGTGGTGAAGAAGGGCGGTGCCGAGACCAAAAGGATCGAGCTCGCGGCCGGAATCACCACTCAGAACATCACGGTCGACAACTCGGAGTCGGGCTACACGTTCTCGGTAGCCGCGAAGAACAAGTCGACGGATGCGAAGAAGACGGATCCACTGTTCAGCACCGACTCCGCGACCCGACGCGCCTTCGGTACACCGGGAACGGTCCGCAACCTGGTCGGAACGCCGGGGGACGAGACGGTGTCCATCACCTTCGACCCGCCGACGGAGCTCAACGGTGCGTCGCCGTCCGAGATCAAGTACGACCTGAAGATCCCGACGATGGGGTACTGGGGAGAAGCCGTTCCCGGGCAGGTCATCAGCGTGCAGGCGAACGGCAATCCCGAGACGCTCGAAGTGCGTGCCTACTCGGAGATCGCCGGCGAGCTCAGCGAACTGGGTGAGGTCCAATCGGTGACGGTCGTTCCGTTCGGCCCGGTCTTCGCGCCGAAGACCAACGCGGTCCCGAACGCCAGGAGCGTGACTCTGAGTTGGACGACACCCCCGTCGAACGGACGCGCGATCACTCGCGTCGAGATCCGGACGGATGGCGGCAACTGGCGAGACGGCGGGTTGAACGGCGGAACCGAGACGATCGGCGACGCGTACAACGAGAACCACTCGATCACGGCGCGGGCATTCGACGCCGAGGGCCAGGTCAGCGGGGAATCGACGTCGCAGGCCTCCAGCGGGCCTCCGCCGGCCCCGACGAGCTGGGTGATCAACGTCCCCAGCGACTCGTGCGCCGAGGACAGCGACTCGTCCCCGCTGCACTTCAACTCCAGCTCGAAGACCTGCAGCAGTTACTGGGTCAGGGGCGACGTGACCGTCTACTGCTACTCCGACTGGTCCCGGAAGCAGGTCGTCGGCAATTACCGCTGGTACCGCATGGGTGACGGCTGGTACGTCTCCGCCGCTTCTACCGACACCGGCGTACCGGGAATCAAGCCGTGCTGACCCCGCGTCGGCACCGAGAAGAGGGATCGCACTGATGACCATGACACCCGACCAGGCCGCCTGGTTCGCCGCCACGTTCGAGAAGCTCGTGCAGAACGTCGGGCAGGCCGTGCTCGGCAAGTCCGAGGTGGTCTCGCTCGTGCTCACGGCGATGCTCGCCGAGGGGCACGTGCTGCTCGAGGACGCGCCGGGGACCGGCAAGACCAGCCTCGCGAAGGCGATCGCGGCGACGGTGCAGGGCACCAGCAACCGGATCCAGTTCACGCCCGACCTGCTGCCGAGCGACGTCACCGGCGTGACGATCTACGACCAGAAGTCGGGGCGCTTCGACTTCCACCGCGGCCCGATCTTCGCGTCGATCGTGCTCGCCGACGAGATCAACCGCGCCTCGCCGAAGACGCAGTCGGCGCTGCTCGAGGTGATGGAGGAGTCGCGGGTCACGGTCGACGGCGTCGGCCACGAGGTCGGGCGGCCCTTCCTCGTCATCGCCACGCAGAACCCGATCGAGCAGGCCGGCACCTACCGCCTGCCCGAGGCGCAGCTGGACCGCTTCCTGATCAAGACCTCGATCGGCTACCCCGACGCGGCGTCCGCCGAGCGGATCCTGGCGGGTGCGGGGGAGCGCAACCCCTCCGCCGGGCTGCGCGCGATCATCACGACCCAGGCCGTCGCCGACATGGCCGACCTCGCGGCGACCGTGCACGTCGACGGCGCCGTGCTGCGCTACGTCGTGCAGCTCGCCGAGGCCACCCGCTCGGCGCCGGAGACCCGGATCGGCGTCTCGGTCCGCGGCTCGATGGCGCTGATCCGCGCCTGCAAGGTCTGGGCGGCGGCGAACGGCCGGCACTACGTGCTTCCGGACGACGTCAAGCAGCTGGTCGCCTCGGTCTGGCTGCACCGCTTCGTCCTCGATCCCGAGGCCGAGTTCGCCGGCGCCACGGCCGACGGCGTGCTCGGGCGCGTGCTCGCCGAGGTCGCCGCGCCGCAGGAGCGTCAAGCGGCATGACCGGGATCGGAGTGCTCCGGAGGGAGGGGCTCGCGCGACGCGCGGGCGCCGCCGTCGAGCGGTCGCGCCACGTGGTCGAGACGGCCGGCGTCTTGCTCGCGCCCGTGCGTTCCCGCGCCGTGCCCGTGGTCGCGGTGGCGACCTCGTTCGCCTGGGTCCTCCTCGCGCTGGCCGGCCTCGCCTGGATCGTCGGCGCGGTGCAGGGCTGGAGCGAGCTGGTCCTGCTCGCGGTCCTGGCGCTGGCGGTGCTGATCGCCGCCGCTCCGTTCATGATCGGGCGCTCCGCCTACTCCGTCGACCTCGATCTCGCGACCACCCGGGTGGTCGCGGGGGAGCGGGCGGTCGGCCGCGTCGAGGTGCGCAACGCCTCGGCCCGCTCGCTCCTGCCCGCGCGGGTCGAGCTGCCGGTCGGCGGCGGGCTGGCGGTGTTCCCGCTCCCGCGGCTGGAGGCGGCGGCCGTGCACGAGGAGCTCTTCACCATCCCGACGGCGCGGCGCGGTGTGATCCGCGTCGGACCCGTCCGCTCGGTCCGCGGCGACGGCCTCGGGCTCTTCCGCCGCGTCGTGCCGCACACCGTGCCCGGCGACCTCTTCGTGCACCCGCGCACCGTCGCCGTCGGCGGCTCGTCGTCCGGCTTCCTCAAGGACCTCGAGGGCCGGCCGGCCCCGGAGCTCTCCAACAACGACGTCTCCTTCCACGCCCTCCGCGCCTACGCGCCCGGCGACGACCGCCGCTACGTGCACTGGAAGACCACGGCGCGCACCGGCACGCTGATGGTGCGCCAGTTCGAGGAGACGCGGCGCTCGCACCTCGCGATCGGCCTGTCGCTCGATCCCGCCGACTACCGCGACGACGAGCAGTTCGAGCTCGCCGTCTCCAGCTGCGCCTCCCTCGGCCTCCAGGCGCTGCGCGACGGGCAGCAGCTCAGCGTGCTCGTGCAGGGCCGGTCGCTGCACGCGGGCATAGGCAAGCGCCTGCTCGACGACCTCTCCGGGGTGGAGCTCGGGCAGAGCAGGGGCGACCTCGTCGGCCTGTCGCGCTCCCTCGCCCGCTCGGTGCCGCAGGCGTCGGTCGTGATCCTCGTCGTCGGCTCGGAGGTGACGGCACCGCGGTTCCGCTCGGCGGCCCGGCAGCTGCCCCCCGACGCCCGCGTCCTCGGCGTGAGCTGCGACGAGGATCGGCCCGCCGCCCGCCGCAGCATCGGGGAGCTCGCGCTGCTCAGCGTCCCGGCTCTCGAGGAGCTGCCGGCGGCCGTGCGGCGAGGTGCCGCGTGAGGGGCCGGGCACCGGCGGCCGTCGCCGTCGATCTGGTCGCCCTCGCGGTGCTGCTCGCCGTCGGCGCGGTCGGCTTCGGCCGGGTCTTCGCCGGCGCGGACCACCTCGTCGCGGGCGGCCTCGGGATCGTCGCCGGTCTCGCGGTCGGCGCCCTCGCGGCGCGAGCCCGCTGGGGCCTGCTGACGACGACCGCGGTGACCGCCGCCGCCTACTCCCTCGTCGGCACCGCGGCGGCGTTCCGCTCCGCGGGCCTCCTCGGCGTCATCCCGAGCCCGGAGAGCCTCCTGGGCCTCGCGACCGCGCTGGTCACCTCGTGGAAGAGCCTGCTCACCGTCGAGCCGCCGGCGAACGGCTTCCCGGAGCTGCTCGTCGTGCCGTTCTGCGCCGCGCTGGTCTGCGCCGTCGTCGCGGCGACGATCGCCCTGCGCGCCCCGCGCCCGGTCTGGGCGCTCGTGCCGGCCGCGGCTCTGGTGCTCGTCTCGATCCTCTTCGGCACCGCGGACGCCGTCGCGCCCCTCGCCCAGGCGATCGCCTTCGGCGTCGTCGGGCTGGCCTGGGCGGCCTGGCGCCGCCAGTCGGCGCAGACCTCCGCCGCCGGCGGCGACGGGGCGGTCGACCCCTCCGCGGTCCGTCAGCTGCGGCTGCGCCGGATCGGCTCCGGCGCCCTCGTCCTGGCGCTCGCGGCCGCAGTCGTCGGCGTCTCCGCCGGCGCCGTCGCCCCGGCCGGGTCGCGCTCGACTCTCCGCGAGGACATCGTGCCGCCGTTCGACCTCGACGACTACCCGACGCCGCTCGCCTCCTTCCGCAAGACCGTCCGCGATCAGAAGGACGCGACCCTGTTCACGGTGTCGGGCCTGCAGGAGGGCGTGCGGGTGCGCCTCGCGACCATGGACGCGTACACCGGGACCGTCTTCGACGTGACCGGCGGCGGGGGCGGCTCCGGCAGCTTCGCCCGCGTCGGCAGCACCATCGCCGGCGAGCACGAGGGCACGCCGGCCGTGCTCCGCTTCACCGCGGCGGACCTCGGCGGAGTCTGGCTGCCAGACGCGGGCTACCCGTCGTCGATCGAGTTCGCCGGGCCGCGGGCCGAGGCGCTGAGCGGATCGCTGCACTACAACGACGAGACCGGCGTCGCGGTCGTGACCTCGCGGCTCGCGGCCGGCGACTCCTACACGCTGACCACGACCCTCCCCCCGGTGCCGAGCGACGAGGAGCTCGCCGACGCCGTCGCGGCACCCGTCACCGTGCCGACGCCGGTCGACGTCCCGGAGGCGCTCACCGACGCGACGCTCGCCTCGGTGGGTGAGGCGACCACCGCGCTCAGCCAGGTGCGGGCGATCGCGACCACGCTCTCGACGCAGGGCTACTTCAGCCACGGCCTCGAGGGCGAGGCGGAGTCCCGCCCCGGTCACGGCTCGGAGCGGCTGCAGCTGCTGCTCACGGACGAGAGGGGGATGGTCGGCGACGACGAGCACTACGCGACCACGATGGCGCTGATGGTCGACGAGCTCGGTCTCCCGGCCCGCGTGGTGATGGGCTACTACCCGGCGGCCGGGTCGGATCTCTCCGGCGACGTCGCGCTCACCGGCGACGACCTGCACGCGTGGGTCGAGGTCGCGTTCGCGGAGCACGGCTGGGTGGCCTTCGATCCCACGCCGCCGAAGGAGCAGATCCTGCAGGATCAGCAGCCCGAGCCGGCGGCCCAGCCGAAGGCCCAGGTCCTCCAGCCGCCGCCGCCCCCGCAGGAGCCGGCCGTCGTGCCGCCGGACGTGGTCCAGGAGGACGAGACCGAGGACGACCGGGGCCCGGACCTGGGCTGGATCGGCGTCGTGCTCGCGGTCGCCGGCGGAGTCGTCGGCCTGGCGGCGCTGCTCTTCGGCCCCGCGCTGCTCATCGCGGCCCTCAAGCGCCGACGCCGCCGGGCGCGGGTGGGCGCCGAGCATGCGGCCGACCGGATCAGCGGCGGCTGGGACGAGGTGCTCGACCGCGCCGCCGACCTGGGGACCGTCGTCCCGGCCGGGGCCACCCGCCTCGAGGACGCGGCTCTGCTGCACTCCGAGTACCCGAGCGCAGGGGTGGCGGTCCTGGCCCGGCGGGCCGATGCCGCGGTCTTCGGGCCGCTGGATCCGGTCGACGCCGAGGTCGCCGCCTTCTGGGAGCAGACCGACGCGCTCGTCGCGGAGCTGCACGCCACCGTCTCGCCCTGGCGGCGGCTCCGGGCGCGCCTGTCCCTGCGCTCCCTGCGGCCGGCCTGGCTGACCCGCGCCACCACCGCCGCCCGCGGCGCCCGGACGAACACGACGGGGCGACCCGCGAGGAACGAGGATCTCCATGGCTGACACGACGACGTCCGGCTGGGTGTGCTCGCGCTGCTCGACGACGATGGACGCGAGCGCGGCGTTCTGCCGCGGCTGCGGGGCGGCTGCCCTCAGCGCCGGGACTCCGCGCCGGACAGCGGCCGTGCCGTTCGGCGTTCCGGCCGCGCTCGGCCCCCGGGTCGGGGCCTACCTGCTGGACAGTGTCATCGTCGGCGTCTGGTTCTTCCTCTCCTACGTGATCGTCTGGCTCCTCACCTGGGCGCTCTGGCAGACGGCCTCCACGACCGGCGCCTACAGTGCGATCGCGTACTTCGGAGCGTTCGGGCCGACCGTTCTGATCCTCGCCTTCGGCCTCTTCTACACGAAGGCGCAGGGCGGGCGGGGCACCCCGGGGATGCGGATGCTCGGTCTGCGCCTCGTGCGCTACGACAGCGGGGAACCGCTCGGATTCTGGAAGGCGGCCGGCCGGAACGTCGTCTTCAACCTCTGCGCCGCGATCATCGTCGGCTACTTCTCGCCGCTGTTCGACACCTCGGGGGAGAACCGCGGCTGGCACGACCAGGCCACGGGCACCTGGATGATCGACACCCGCTCGGCGGGCGCGTCGCGTCCCGTCTCGTCCCTGCGGGAGGCGCCGGTGCCGACCTCGTCGGTGGCCGTGGTCGCCGACCTCGACGAGCCGGTCGTTCCGCGTGCGACAGCGGAGTCGTCGGTCGCCGCTGCCGTGCCCGCTGCGTACTCCGCGCCCCTCGCCTCCGCGCCCGCGACCGCCGCGCCCGCCGTGTACTCCGCGCCGGCCGCCGCGCCGGCGAGCTTCGCGGGACCGCCCGCAGGCGGCGTGATCTCCGCCGTGCCCGGCTCCGCCGCCCCGGCTCCGGCCCGGCCGAGCGCCCCCGCGCACGAGCCGGAGGACCTCGAGCTCACCCGGATGAGCGCCGGCGCCCCCGCGCAACCGCGCCCGCGCGCGGTCCGGCTCCGCTTCGACGACGGGACCGTCGTGGTCGTCTCCGACTCCGCGCTCGTCGGCCGCAACCCCGCGCCGCGCACCGGCGAGGCGGCGGGCGAGCTGGTGGCGCTCGCCGACACGACCCGCTCGATCTCGAAGACGCACGCGCGGCTCGAGCTCCTCGGCGACGAGCTCTCGGTGATCGACCGGCACTCGACCAACGGGACCGGGGTCGTGATCGACGGCACGGCGACCCCGGTGCCGCCCGGCGGTCGCGCCGCGGTGCCCGTCGGCGCCACGCTGACCTTCGGCGACCGCACGGCGGCGGTGGAGTGGGCATGAGCGCTGCGGGCAGCCCGATCGCCGTGCAGTGGGGCAGCGCCACCGACCGCGGGATGAAGCGGGCGATCAACGAGGACTCGCACGTCGCGGAACCCCCGGTCTTCGTCGTCGCCGACGGCATGGGCGGGCACGACGCCGGAGAGGTCGCCAGCGCGATCGCCGTCGACGAGTTCCGCAGCCTGGTCGGCCACGACACGGTCCGCGTCTCCGAGATCGAGGAGTGCTTCGCCGGCGCCCAGGTCCGCATCGCGGAGCTGGCCCTCAGCACCGAGCGCAGCGCCGGGACGACCGTCAGCGGACTGGCCATCGCCGAGATCGAGGACCTGGGCTACTGGCTCGTGTTCAACCTCGGCGACTCCCGCACCTACCGCATGGCGCACGGCGCCCTCGAGCAGGTCAGCGTCGACCACTCGGTGGTGCAGGAGCTCGTGGAGGCGGGCGAGCTCGACGCCTCCGGGATGCAGACCCACCCGCAGCGCAACGTGATCACCCGGGCGCTGGGTGCGGGCAGCGCCGGTGCGCCCGACTTCTGGCTGCTCCCCGCCGCGACGGGCGACCGGATGCTGGTCTGCTCCGACGGGCTCACCACCGAGCTCGACGACGCCCGCATCGCTCTCGTCCTGCGCGACGAGGCCGACCCGCAGGCCGCGGCCACCCGGCTGCTGCACGAGTCGCTCCTCCACGGCGGCCGCGACAACCTGACCGTGCTGGTCATCGACGCGACGGCCGTCAGCGCCGGCGACGACCTCGATCGCACCGTGCCGAGCGACCGGCTGCCGCTCGCCACCGCCGTCAGCGACGACACCGTGCCGCGCGCGATCGTCACGCGCGAGATCGTCGCGGCACCGTTCGTCGCCGGCACTCCCGACACCGAGGGGGCTCGCCCGTGACCGAGATCCGCTATCGACCCGGCCGCTGGTTCGGCGTCGTCTCCGACCGCGGGATGGCGCTGCTGCCCGACGTGCTGGGCGAGGAGGGCGTCAAGCAGGTCTCCGAGGCCTTCGCGGCGGGCCGCGGCCTCGCGGGCGTGCTCGAGTCGCTCACCGGAGTCTTCGGGGCCGGCCTGCTGGCGCTCCCGCCGTTCGCCGTCGTCTCCCTCGAGGACGACCTGTCGCGGGTCGCGGTCCGCGGCGATCTGCTCGTCGAGGTGATCGAGGAGCTCGGCGACGACGCGCCCGTCGTCGCACTCTCCGGCGAGGGGGTGACCACCTGGAACGAGCGGATGATCGCCGCTCCGGTCTCGATCAGCCTGCGCGTCAAGGCGGGCCGGCGCGGGGCGGCGCTGAGCCTGCCGATCGGCAGCGGGGTCGTGCTCTGCTCGCGGCTGACGGCGACGTTCCGGGGCGCGACCCTCGAAGCCCGGCCGGTCGGCGCGGAGGTGGGCGACGTGGCGGATCCGACCGAGGAGGAGCCGGTCGTCGAGGTCGTGCCGGTCGTCGACACGGCGATCGTCGAGCCGCAGGTCGTCGGGGTCGCTGCCGTCGAGGCTCCCGCCGCGCCGCCGCCGGCCGAGGAGGCCGTCCCGGTCGTGGTGGCGCCGGTGGTCGCGGTGCCGGTCACCGTCGAGCCGGTGCTCGTCGAGCCGGTCGTCGTCGATCCGGTGGTCGTCGAGCCGCAGGACGCGGACCCGGCGTCGGTCGGGCGGATCCCCGCCGCCGAGCCCGCGGCCGAGACCGGCGAGCTCGACGAGTGGGGCTACTCCGCCCCGCCCGCCGCCGCGCCCCCTGCGGCTCCGGCGCCGCCCGCCGTCTCCGCGCCGGCCGCCGCGCCCGAGCCCGCCGCCGCCCCCCTCGGCCACGACGAGACCCGCGTGCCCGTCTCCGACACGGTCCGCGCCGCCGACGACGAGTACGACCACCTCTTCGGCGAGACCGTCGCCCGGGTCGTCGAGGACGCCGCGATCCGCGAGCCGGAGGACGAGCACGGGCTGATCGACCTCGTCCCGGCCGCGTCGCCGTCTCCGGAGGTCGGAGACGGGGACCACGACGGGCACACGATCTCGATCGCCGAGCTGCGCGCCCTCGCGCCCGCCCCGGCGACGCCGACGCCGACGAGCGCGATCGCCCGCCTCGAGCTCTCCACCGGCGACGTCGTCGAGCTCGACCGTCCCGTCGTGATCGGCCGGCGCCCCTCCGCGGGCCGCGTGGCCGCGCACGAGCTGCCGCGGCTGATCACCGTGCCGAGCCCGCTCCAGGACATCTCGCGCAGCCACGTCGAGGTCCGCGCGGAGGGCCGGTTCGTCGTCGTCCGCGACCTGGCGTCGGTGAACGGCACGCTCCTGCTCCGCTCGGGGCAGGTGCCCGTGCGGCTCACCGGGTCGGAGTCGATGGTGCTCGCCGGCGGCGACGTCCTCGACCTCGGCGACGGCGTCACCGTGACGATCCGAGAGCAGGCATGAGCGCGCCGCGGTCGTCCCCGCCCCCCGCGATCCAGGGCTTCGAGTTCCAGCGGCCGCTGGGCTCCGGCGGCTTCGCCGACGTCTTCCTCTACGAGCAGGCCCGCCCCCGGCGCACCGTCGCGATCAAGGTGCTCCGCGCAGGCCTGACGACGGATCGCGAGCGCGACGCGTTCGAGGCCGAGGCGAACCTGATGGCCTCCCTCTCGACGCACCCGTCGATCGTCACCATCTACCAGGCCGACATCGCCGCCGACGGCCGGCCCTACCTGGCGATGGAGTACTGCCCGAACCCCAACCTCGCCGTCCGGCTGAAGAGCGGCCGGCTGGCCGTCGCCGACGCGCTGCGCATCGGCATCCAGGTGGCCGGCGCGGTCGAGACCGTGCACCGCGCGGGCATCCTGCACCGCGACATCAAGCCCGCCAACGTGCTCGTGACCGCCTACGACCGGCCGGCCCTCACCGACTTCGGCATCGCCGGAGCGCTCCTGGACGGCTCCGCCGACCTCGCAGGACTGTCGATCCCATGGTCGCCCCCCGAGGCGTTCGGCGCCGAGATCCCGAACGAGGTCGCCCTCGACGTCTACGCCCTCGGCGCGACCGTCTACTCCTTGCTGGCCGGGCGCTCGCCGTTCGAGCTGCCGGGGCGCTCGATCAATTCGCACGAGCTGATCGAGCGGATCCGCTCGGCGCCGCTGCCGCCGCTCGGGCGCGCCGACGCGCCGGCCTCGCTCGACCGGGTGCTCGCCATCAGCATGGCGAAGGCGCCGCAGGGCCGTTTCACCACCGCCCTCGAGTTCGGCCGCGCCCTGCAGCGGATCCAGGTCGAGCTCTCCCTCGCCGTCACCACGGCCGACGTGCTCGACGACGCCCTGCCGCAGGAGCGGGTGGAGGAGGAGGACGACGGCAACACCCGCATCCGCGGCATCGTCAGCATCGATCCGGTGCCGCGACCCGTCGCTCCTCGCGCGGCCGCGCCGGCGCTCGCCGAGATCTCCGGCGTCCCGGCGTTCGACCTGGAGCGGACGATGGCGCGCGGGTCCGCCGCCTCCTTCGTCGCCCCGGCTCCGCTGTCGGAGCCCCGCGCGCCGGTCCAGGAGCCGCCGCGGAGCGCACCGGCGCCCGCGCGCCGTCGCCGGCCGCTCGTGATCACCGGGATCGCGGTACTCGCGGCCGCCTCCGTCGCGGGCGGGGCCGCACTGGTCGCGGCGATGCCGACCTCGACCGCGGACCCCCGCCGCACCACGGCGCCCGAGGCGCCCGCCGATCCGGTCGGCCGGGTCGACGTCCCCGCCGTCACCGGACTCGCCGGCGCGGTCGGTGCCGACGGCGTCGTCTTCACCTGGACCAACCCGCAGCCGGAGGACGGCGACCGCTTCCTCTGGGCTCCGGCCGGCACCGGCTCGATCCCCGATCCCCGCACGCAGGAGGAGAGCACCGTGACGGTCCCCGCCGACGCCTCAGGACAGACCTGCCTCGAGGTGACGCTGCTCCGCCAGAGCGGCCGCGCCTCGGCCCCGACGACGGCGTGCGCGCCGTGAGCGGCACCGTGCCGATGCCGGTCGTCGCCGACGCCGAGCTGAGCGTCGAGTTCTGCGGCGAGTGGTTCCCGCTCGGCGACGAGCCCTTCGAGATCGGCCGGGAGGGCGCCCTCGACCTCGACGACAATCCGTTCCTGCACCGGCGGTTCCTGCAGATCGTCCGCGCCGAGGGTCTCTGGTGGCTCTGCAACGTCGGGAGCCGGCTGTCGGCGACCGTCACCGACGGCTCGGGCGGCATCCAGGCCTGGCTCTCACCCGGCAGCCGCCTGCCGATCGTGTTCGGCACGACGATGGTGGTGTTCACGGCCGGTCCGACCACCTACGAGCTGACGCTGTACTCGAGCAGGCCGACCTTCGACTCCGTGCTCGCACCGCGCGCCCTCACCGGGGCGACGACGATCGGCATGACCCCGTTCACGGCGTCGCAGCGGCTGCTGATCGTCGCCCTCTGCGAGCCGATGCTGCGCCGGGAGGGCACCGGCACGAGCGTGATCCCGAGCTCGGCCAAGGCGGCGGCGCGGCTCGGCTGGACGCAGACCCGGTTCAACCGCAAGCTCGACAACGTCTGCGAGAAGCTCGCCCGCGTCGGCGTGCAGGGCGTGCGCGGCGAGACCGGCTCGCTGGCCACCCACCGCCGCACCCGCCTGGTCGAGTACGCGGTCACCAGCCGGCTGGTCACCCGCGCCGATCTCCCGCTCCTGGACGCGCCGCAGGACGAGCCGGACGAGGACGGGACCGACTGATGCGCCTGAAGCTGACACTCCGACGCGCGTCCGGCACGAGCACGGACGTCGTCGTCACCGTCGATGCGACCGTCTCGGTCGGCGCGGTGGCCGCGGCCCTGCTCGAGGCAGACCCGCTGCGGACCGACCGCGAGCACGCGGGATCCGGCGGCGCCGGACCGGTCACCCTCGACGTCCTCGGCGCGAGCGGCCTCGACCGCCCGCGCTCGATCCACCCCGATCTCGCGATCGTGGAGGCCGGCATCCGCTCCGGGGGGACCGTGCAGATCTCGCGGGCCGCCGCCGCGGACGGCGCCGACCGGGACCGCGGCCCGGCGGTCGCCGTGCTGCGCGTGCTCTCGGGCCCCGACGCGGGCCGCGAGTTTCCGCTCCCTGCCGGCACCAGCCGTCTCGGCCGGGAGCGCGGGGTCGACGTGCGGCTCTCCGACCCGCTGATCTCCAAGCGGCACGCGAGGGTGAGCATCGGCGAGACGGTGGAGATCATCGACACCAACTCCGCGAACGGCCTCAGCATGGGCGGGCGGCTCGTGCAGAGGGCGATGCTCACCCCGGCCGACGTCGTCGTGATCGGCGACAGCGCCATGAGCGTCGTTCCGCTCGCCCGCCTCGGCGGCGCCCCGCCCACCACTCCGGTGATCGACTTCACGCGCTCACCGCGGGTCGTCGTGCGGTTCGAGGAGCGCGTGCTCCCCGCTCCGACGCCGCCGTCCCGGCCGACGCCCCAGCGGTTCCCGCTGCTCGCGCTCGTCGCCCCGCTGATCATGGGCGCCGTGCTCTACGTGCTCACGCAGCAGCTGCTGAGCGTGATCTTCGTCGCCCTCAGCCCGCTGCTCGCGATCGGCACCTGGATCGACCACACCGTCACCGAGCGGCGGACCCGGAAGGCGCAGGTCGCCGCGTTCTCCCGCTCGCTCGAGGCCCTCGAGGAGGACGTCCGGGCCGCGCAGGCCGTCGAGCGGGCCGTGCGCCTCGCCGAGCAGCCGTCGGCCGCCGACGCGGTCACCGCGATCGCCCAGCGCGGCGAGGACCTCTGGACCCACCGCCCCGAGCACCGCGGCTTCCTCGCGGTGCGGCTCGGCGTCGGCTCGCTCCCCTCCCGCTGCCGGATCGAGCAGACCGCGGGCAACGACACCGAGCCGGAGTTCCTCCGCGAGCTGGCCGCGACCGTCGAGCGTCACCGCCTCGTGCACGGCGTTCCCGTCGTCGCCGAGCTCCGCAGCAGCGGTGCGCTCGGGATCGCCGGGCCGGCCGCCGTCCGCGCCGACGTCGCCCGCGCGATCGCCGTGCAGCTGGTCGGCACGCACTCGCCGGCCGAGCTCGCCGTCGCGGCGCTCACCTCGCCCGCCTCGCGCTCGACCTGGTCGTGGCTGGAGTGGCTGCCGCACACCGGCTCGGTGCACTCGCCCCTCGCGGGGGAGCACCTCGCCGACAACCCCGGGTCCGGCGCGTCGCTGCTGTCCCGGCTCGAGGAGCTCGTCGAGGAGCGGCGCGAGGAGGGGCCCGCCCTGCGCGGCTCGGTCGGCCCCGAGGAGGCCGACCACCTGCCCGATCCCGTGACGCCCGCGGTGATCGTGGTCGTCGAGGACGACGCTCCCGTCGACCGGGCTCGGCTGATCCGGCTGGCCGAGCGCGGGCCGGACGCGGGCGTCCACGTGCTGTGGTGCTCCGCGAGCATCGCCGAGCTCCCCGCCGCCGCCCGCAGCTTCCTGCTCGTCGCCGACCCGGGCTCGCCCGCGACGACCGGGCAGGTCCGCCTCGGCGAGCACTCGCACCCGGTGGTCTTCGAGACCGTCGACGCGAGCACGGCCCTCGCGCTCGCGCGCTCCCTCTCGCCCGTCGTCGACGGCGGGGTCCCGGTCGAGGACTCGTCCGATCTGCCGCGCGAGGTCGCCTACGCCGCACTGGCGGGTCCCGAGCTGATCGCCGCGTCCGGCGCGGTCATCGACCGCTGGCGCGAGAGCAAGTCGATCACCGTGCGCGACGGGTCCGCCCCCGTGCGGCGCCGCTCGGCCGGCTCGCTGCGGGCGCTCGTCGGCTCGGCCGGCACCGAGCCGTTCTACCTCGACCTGCGCAGCCAGGGACCGCACGCTCTCGTCGGCGGGACCACGGGAGCCGGCAAATCGGAGTTCCTGCAGTCCTGGGTGCTCGGCCTCGCGTCCGCCTACAGCCCCGACCGCGTCGCCCTCCTCTTCGTCGACTACAAGGGCGGCGCGGCCTTCGCCGACTGCGTGCAGCTGCCGCACACCGTCGGCCTGGTCACCGACCTCTCGCCGCACCTCGTCCGCCGCGCGCTGACCAGCCTCCGGGCCGAGCTGCGCTACCGGGAGCACCTGCTCAACCGCAAGAAGATGAAGGACCTCGTCTCAATGGAGAAGACGGGCGACCCGGAGACCCCGCCGAGCCTGCTGATCATCGTCGACGAGTTCGCCGCGCTGGTGAATGAGGTGCCGGAGTTCGTGGACGGCGTGGTCGACGTCGCCCAGCGGGGCCGCTCGCTCGGTCTGCACCTGATCCTCGCCACGCAGCGGCCGGCCGGCGTCATCAAGGACAACCTCCGCGCGAACACCAACCTGCGCATCGCCCTGCGGATGGCGGACGCCGACGACTCGACCGACATCCTGGGCACGCCGATGGCGGCCTCCTTCGACCCCGGCATCCCCGGGCGCGGGGCCGCCAAGACGGGACCGGGCCGGATCGCCGGCTTCCAGACCGGCTACGCCGGCGGGCGGACCACCGGTGAGGCGCCGCCGCCCCGGATCGACATCGAGGAGATGGCCTTCGGCTCCGGCGCCGCCTGGGAGCAGAGCACGGTCGAGGCGGAGGAGACCGGGGACCCCGGTCCGACGGACATCGCCCGCATGGTGGCGACGATCGGCCGGGCGGCCGCCGAGGCGCGCGTCCCCGCACCGCGGAAGCCCTGGCTCGACGAGCTCGCCCCCGCCTACGACTTCTCGAAGCTGCCGCACCCGCGCACCGACGACCGCCTGCTGCTGGGGGTCGTCGACAGCCCCGAGACGCAGAGCCAGCCGACTGTCTTCTACGAGCCCGACCGCGACGGCAACATGGCCGTCTTCGGCACCGGCGGCTCGGGGAAGTCGACGACCCTGCGCTCGATCGCGGTCGCGGCGGCCGTGACGCCGCGCGGAGGCCCCGTGCAGGTCTACGGCCTCGACTTCGGCGCCAACGGCCTGCAGATGCTCAACGACCTGCCGCACGTCGGCGCGATCGTCCGCGGCGACGACGACGAGCGGGTCGTGCGCCTGCTCCGGATGCTCCGCGACCTCGTCGCCGACCGCGCCGAACGCTTCGGCGCCGTCGACGCCTCGACGATCGGGGAGTACCGCCGGCTCGCGGATCGCCCCGACGAACCGCGGATCCTGCTGCTCGTCGACGGCATCGGCGCCTTCCGGGAGGCCTACGAGTACGCCGGCACCAGTGCCTGGTTCAGCGTCTTCACGCAGATCGCGACCGACGGGCGGCAGCTCGGGATCCACATCGTCGTCGCGGGCGACCGTCCCAACTCGGTGCCCACCTCCCTCAACTCGACCATCCAGCGCCGCGTCGTGCTCCGGCTCGCCGCCGAG
>NZ_PSVX01000046.1:0-29464 GCF_002932695.1 Rathayibacter sp. AY1D2
CACTGCACCCCTGCGGGCTCCTGGCCCGTCTCGCTCGGCCGATCCACCCGCTCCGGCGCCTGCGGCCCGCTGTCCCACGGTCGGCCAGGCCTTCGCCCCGTCGGAGCCGTCCGATGGCTGACTCCCCCCGCCGCGGAGCCCCCGCAGCCGACTCCGAGGCCGCCCGCGTCTACCGCCACCTCAAGGAGGTGTTCGGCGCCGACGGCCCGCGCCGCATCCGGAAGACCGTCGAGCGCGCCGAGCCCAAGGGCGACGCGATCCCGTTCGGCAAGGGCCGTGACCCGCACGACCTCGGCGACGTCCTCGACTCCCTCACCGTGAAGCTCGGCTGGACGGCGCCGCTGGCGCAGGGCGACCTGATGTCGTCGTGGACGGCGATCGCCGGCGAGGAGACCGCGAAGCACTCGACTCCGGTGGGCGTCGTCGACGGCGTGCTGACGGTCGCGTGCGAGTCCACGGCGTGGTCGACGCAGCTCCGGCTGATGCGGATCGAGATCATGAACCACATCGCCGTGAACTTCCCCGACGCGGGCATCGCGTCGATCCGTTTCCAGGGCCCGGACGTCCCGAACTGGAAAAAGGGTCCCAGGTCGATTCCAGGGCGTGGTCCGCGCGACACCTACGGCTGAGGACGCATTTTCGGTCGACCGCCGATCTTTCGCGCCTCAGATCGCCGTCCAGCGCTTCGGATCGACCCGGCACGCGGTAGAATGGAGGGCCGCCGAACCGCAGTGACGCCGCCGCGCGGGCGATCTCCAGATCACCGTGCGCGTCGCGACGGACCGTCAGAGGAGAACTCCACAGCTATGACTCACGAGCCGAACGACTCCACGTCACCCGCAGCGAACGACCTGGACGCGAACGGCTCAGCAGCCCCCTCCGCTCCGCACGAGAGCATGTCGACCAAGTCGTCCGGCGACTACGGCGCGAACCAGATCCAGGTCCTCGAGGGCCTCGAGGCGGTCCGCAAGCGCCCCGGCATGTACATCGGATCCACGGGTCCGCGCGGTCTGCACCACCTGGTCTACGAGATCGTCGACAACGCCGTCGACGAGGCGCTCGCGGGCTACTGCGACAACATCGAGATCCTGATGCGCGCCGACGGAGGCGTCACCGTCTCCGACAACGGCCGCGGCATCCCGGTCGACATGCACCCGACCGAGGGCATCTCCACGGTCGAGCTGGTCCTCACCGTGCTGCACGCCGGCGGCAAGTTCGGCGGCGGCGGCTACGCGGTCTCCGGCGGCCTGCACGGCGTCGGCTCCTCCGTGGTCAACGCGCTGTCGACGCGCCTCGACGTCGAGGTCAAGCGCCAGGGCGCCGTGTACCGGATGAGCTTCACCGACGGAGTGCCGGACGCCCCGCTCGAGAAGGGCGAGGCCAGCGACGAGACCGGCACGACGATCACCTTCTGGCCCAACGCCGGCATCTTCGAGACGGTCGAGTTCGACTACGAGACCCTGCGCGCGCGCTTCCAGCAGATGGCGTTCCTCAACAAGGGCCTGCGCATCGCGCTGACCGACCAGAACGAGGTCGAGTTCGAGGGGGAGGGCGAGAACGAGACCGAGGGAGACCGGACCGACGTCTTCCACTACGAGAAGGGCCTCGTCGACTACGTCGAGTACATCAACTCGCTGAAGAAGTCGGACCTCGTGCACTCCGAGATCATCGACTTCGAGTCCGAGGACACCGAGCGCCGCATCTCGCTCGAGGTCGCGATGCAGTGGACCACGGCCTACACCGAGAGCGTCCACACCTACGCCAACACCATCAACACCCACGAGGGCGGCACCCACGAGGAGGGCTTCCGCGCCGCGCTGACCACGCTGGTCAACCGCTACGCGCGCGCGAACAACCTGCTCAAGGAGAAGGACGAGAACCTCTCGGGCGACGACATCCGCGAGGGCCTCACCGCCGTCGTGTCGATCAAGCTCGGCGAGCCGCAGTTCGAGGGCCAGACCAAGACGAAGCTCGGCAACACCGAGGCGAAGGCGTTCGTGCAGCGCGTGGCCGGCGAGCAGCTTGCCGATTGGTTCGACCGCAACCCGAGCCAGGCCAAGGACATCATCCGCAAGGCGATCCAGGCGGCCTCGGCTCGCATGGCGGCGCGCAAGGCACGCGAGACCGCCCGCCGCAAGGGCCTGCTCGAGGGCGGCGGCATGCCGGGCAAGCTCAAGGACTGCCAGTCCAAGGATCCGTCGATCTCCGAGATCTTCATCGTCGAGGGCGACTCGGCGGGCGGATCCGCGGTGCAGGGCCGCAACCCCGAGACGCAGGCGATCCTCCCCCTCCGCGGCAAGATCCTCAACGTCGAGAAGGCGCGGCTCGACCGCGCTCTCGGCAACAACGAGGTCCAGGCGATGATCACGGCGTTCGGCGCCGGCATCGGCGAGGACTTCAACCCCGACAAGGCGCGGTACCACAAGATCATCCTGATGGCCGACGCCGACGTCGACGGCCAGCACATCACGACGCTGCTGCTGACGCTCCTCTTCCGCTACATGCGCCCGCTGATCGACCTCGGCTACGTCTACCTCGCGCAGCCGCCGCTGTACCGCCTCAAGTGGTCGAACTCCCCGCACGAGTACGTCTACAGCGACCGCGAGCGCGACGCCCTGATCGCGCACGGCTCGGCGACCAACAAGCGCATGCCCAAGGAGAACGGCATCCAGCGCTACAAGGGCCTCGGCGAGATGGACTACAAGGAGCTGTGGGAGACCACGATGGACCCCGCCACGCGGACCCTCCTCCAGGTCACGCTCGACGACGCGGCCGCGGCCGACGAGATCTTCTCCACCCTCATGGGCGAGGACGTCGAGTCCCGCCGCTCCTTCATCCAGAAGAATGCGAAGGACGTGCGCTTCCTCGACATCTAGCTGTCGAGGAAACGGACGTCCTTCGAGAGGCGGCGGCCGGGCGGTCCAGTGGACCGCCCTCGCGAGCATCTCGAACACGTGACGGCGGCCCTCGATGGGCCGCATCCTCGACCAGAACGCGACAGAGGCCCTCACCGGCCCGCACACCGACGACACACCTGACACCCAGCGCGACCGCCGCCCCCGCTCCTCCGGGGCACGGACCCACCTGAGAGACCAGAGACCATGGCAGAAGAACCCACCACCCCCACCGGCCCGGACGAGAGCGACGACATCGTCACCGAGACCGGTGTGGTGATCCACGGTCACGACAAGATCGAGCCGGTCGACCTGCAGCTCGAGATGCAGCGCTCCTACCTCGACTACGCGATGAGCGTCATCGTCGGGCGAGCCCTGCCGGAGGTGCGCGACGGCCTGAAGCCCGTGCACCGCCGCGTGATCTACGCCATGTACGACGGCGGCTACCGCCCCGACAAGGCGTTCTCGAAGTGCTCGCGCGTCGTCGGCGACGTGATGGGCCAGTTCCACCCGCACGGCGACTCCGCGATCTACGACGCGCTGGTCCGCCTGGTGCAGCCGTGGAGCCTCCGCTACCCGCTCGCGCTCGGCCAGGGCAATTTCGGCTCCCCCGGCAACGACGGTGCGGCCGCTCCCCGGTACACCGAGACCAAGATGGCGCCGCTCGCGCTCGAGATGGTCCGCGACATCGACAAGAACACCGTCGACTTCCAGGACAACTACGACGGCCGCACGCGCGAGCCGGCGATCCTGCCGGCCCGGTTCCCGAACCTGCTCGTCAACGGCTCCGTCGGCATCGCGGTCGGCATGGCGACCAACATCCCGCCGCACAACCTGCGCGAGGTCGCCGCCGGCGCCAAGTGGGCGCTCGAGAACCCGGACGCGACGCGCGAGGAGCTCCTCGAGGCGCTGCTGCAGCGGATCAAGGGACCCGACTTCCCCACCGGTGCGCAGATCCTCGGCGTCCGCGGCATCCAGGACGCGTACCGCACCGGCCGCGGCTCGATCACGATGCGCGCCGTCGTCTCCATCGAGGAGATCCAGGGCCGCACCTGCCTCGTCGTCACCGAGCTGCCGTACCAGGTGAACCCGGACAACCTGGCGATCAAGATCGCCGAGCTGGTCAAGGACGGGCGCGTCTCGGGCATCGCCGACATCCGCGACGAGACCTCCGGTCGCACCGGCCAGCGCCTCGTCGTCGTCCTCAAGCGCGACGCCGTGGCGAAGGTGGTGCTGAACAACCTCTACAAGCACACCCCGCTGCAGGAGAACTTCGGCGCGAACATGCTCGCCATCGTCGACGGCATCCCGCGCACGCTCTCGCTCGACGGCTTCATCCGCGCGTGGGTCGACCACCAGGTCGAGGTCATCGTGCGCCGAACCCAGTACCTCCTCGACGAGGCGGAGGCGCGGATCCACATCCTGCGCGGCTACCTCAAGGCGCTCGACGCGCTCGACGAGGTCATCGCCCTCATCCGCCGCTCCCCCACCGTGGAGGAGGCGCGCGACGGCCTCATGGAGCTGCTCGACATCGACGAGGTGCAGTCCCGCGCCATCCTCGACATGCAGCTGCGCCGCCTCGCGGCCCTCGAGCGCCAGAAGATCATCGACGAGCACGACCGGATCCAGGCCGAGATCGAGGACTACAAGTCGATCCTCGCGAGCCCCGAGCGCCAGCGCACGATCATCTCGGACGAGCTCGACGAGATCGTCGACCGCTTCGGCGACGACCGCCGCACCGAGATCCTCTTCGGGTTCGACGGCGACATGAGCGTCGAGGACCTGATCCCCGAGGAGGAGATGGTCGTCACCGTCACCCGCGGCGGCTACCTCAAGCGCACCCGGAGCGACTCCTACCGGGCGCAGCACCGCGGCGGCCGCGGCGTGCGCGGCGCGCAGCTGAAGGCCGACGACATCGTCGAGCACTTCTTCGTCACCACCACGCACCACTGGCTGCTGTTCTTCACGAACACCGGTCGCGTGTACCGCGCCAAGACCTACGAGCTGCAGGAGGCCGGCCGCGACGCCAAGGGCCAGCACATCGCGAACCTGCTCGCGCTCGAGCCGGGGGAGCAGATCGCGCAGATCCTCGACATCCGCGACTACGAGGCGGCCCGCTACCTCGTGCTCGCCACGCGCGACGGCCTCGTGAAGAAGACGGCCCTCTCGGAGTACGACACGAACCGCTCCGGCGGCATCATCGCGATCAAGCTGCGCGACGGCGACGAGCTCGTCTCGGCGCTCCTGGTCGAGGAGGACAGCGACGTGCTGCTGGTCTCCCGCAAGGGCATGTCGATCCGCTTCACCGCGTCCGACGAGGCGCTGCGTCCGATGGGCCGCTCCACCTCCGGAGTCCGCGGCATGTCGTTCCGCGGGGAGGACCGCCTCCTCGACGCGAACGTCGTCAGCGACGAGGGCTTCGTGTTCGTGGTCACCGAGGGCGGCTACGCCAAGCGCACCGCGGTCGACCAGTACCGCCTCCAGGGACGCGGCGGGCTGGGCATCAAGGTGGCCAAGCTGGAGGAGAAGCGCGGCGACCTCGTGGGCGCCATCATCACCGGAGAGGACGACGAGGTGCTCGTCGTGCTCGCCAGCGGCAAGGTGGTACGCTCTGCGGTGGCCGAGGTACCGGCCAAGGGTCGCGACACCATGGGAGTCGTCTTCGCACGATTCGCTGAGGACGACCGCATCATCGCACTCGCCAAGAACACCGAACGCAATCTCGACGCCCAGGACGAGGATCCCGACGCCGCGGCGCCGGCCGAGTCCGCTCCGGTGTCGGAGGAGGATGGGTCCGTAGATGAGTAGCACCGTCGCCGAGAAGCTCGCCAGGAAGTCCGCGAAGAGCCCGGCGGCGAAGCAGGTCCGCCTGAAGCTCGTCTACGTCGACTTCTGGTCGGCCGTGAAGCTCTCGTTCCTGCTGGGCCTGACGCTCGCGATCATCACGATCGTCGTCGTCTACCTGGTCTACACGGTCCTGGCTCAGACGGGAGTGTTCGACGAGGTCAACGGCCTTGTGCAGGACATCGCCGGCGCGGAGGCGTTCGACCTCAACACGATCATCTCGCTGCCGCAGGTCATGGGCTTCGCGATCGTCGTCGCGGTGCTGAACACCATCGTCACCACCGCGCTCGGCGCGATCGTGGCGCTGCTGTACAACCTCAGCGTCAAGATCACCGGCGGCCTCCTGGTGGGCTTCACCAACCAGTAGGGCGCACGGTCCGGCCGATTGGGATTCCTGCTCGATGTCGGGTAGAGTCTCCTCTGGCCATTCCGGGGGTATAGCTCAGGCGGTTAGAGCGCTTCACTGATAATGAAGAGGTCCCAGGTTCAAGTCCTGGTACCCCCACCCGGTCCGAACGGCCCGTCACCTCGCGGTGGCGGGCCGTTCGACTCTCGGAGACGGATCGCCCCGTCTCCGGCCCGGGGCCTTAGCTCAGTTGGTAGAGCGCCTGCTTTGCAAGCAGGATGTCAGGAGTTCGAATCTCCTAGGCTCCACACTTCCTCCCTCTCGCGGGTGCTTCCCCTTCGCCGGCCCTTCTGGTCCACCGGCGCACGGCACTCCGGGTCCTCCGCCGTCGCGGGGTCACCGTGTCGAGGTCTTCGGCGGCCCCTCCTGTCGCCGACCGTGCGGTCCCCGCGATCGAGGTCGCCACTCGGATGACCGAGTCGCCCGCTCAGCGGTCCACGCAGGCGAGGCCGAGGAACTGCTGGACCGAGAGGGTCTCGGACGTGCCGTCGCGGATGTCGCCGACGATGATCTCGCCGACGGAGAGCGTGTCGAACTGCTCGGCCGTGAAGACGACCGGGCGGGCGAGCACGGAGCGGTCGGTCGCGTAGGCGCCCAGCGCGAGGTCGACGCCGAGCGGGAACCGCTCGATCACCGTGTCGGCCGGCCAGACCGTGGATCCGGAGAGGTCGGTCGCGCCCAGCTGCGTGACCGGGGACGGGGAGACCCAGCGGGTGACCCTCCGCAGCCCGTCGCCGATGGTCAGGGGAGCGGAGTCGGAGGCGGCGAGGTCGAGGCCGTCGACGGACCCCGAGCATACGACGACGACCCCGAGGACCTCGCCTCGCTCGCCGCCCCGTCCGAGCCCGACCGCGGCCGTGGTCACCGGCTCCTCGGAGGCGCATCCCGAGAGCGCGAGGGCGCCGAGCAGAACGACGGTGCTCGCGAGCGCGGCACGACAGTGCATGGGTCCTCCCGCGGCCACCCTACGCGGGCAGCGCGAGGGCCAGAGCGGCGAGAGCCTGCGGAAGGGAGGGAGCGCCCTCCGCTCGGAAGACCACCTCTCCGGCCGTATCGCGCACGACGACGGTGGGGGTCGAGCGGATGCCGGCGGCCTCGGCCTCGACGGGGTGGAAGGCCACGTCGCGCTCGCGGATCTCGGCGGCGGGGACGAGCTCCGCGGCGCGCTCCAGCACCGAGCGCGCGGCATGGCAGGCGCCGCAGAAGGCGGAGGTGTAGAGCTCGACGATCACGACGAAGGGAACGCCGGGGCGCGGCCGGGGATTCCCGGGCACCGTCAGCGGAGGAGCCAGGCCTCGTTCATGGTGAGGGCCGCGTCGACGAGCTCGACGCGCTCCAGCTCCTCGACGTCGCTCAGGGGGAACCAGGCGGCGGCGTCCGTGGAGCCGTCCACCTCGTGCGTGAGCTCGCCGCCCACGATGCGGGCGCGGTAGACGACGCGGATGGCGTGCAGGGGGCCGGCCTCGGGATCGCTGCGGCGGTGCGCGGGGATCACGTGCGAGTCCACGCCGATGAGGGCGTCGAGCTCGGCACGGTAGCCCGTCTCCTCGAAGATCTCGCGGACCGCGGCGTCGGCGGGCGACTCGCCCTCGTCGATCCCGCCGCCCGGAAGCGTCCAGGCCGACCAGGGGCCCTGGCTCCAGTGCGCGAGCAGCATCCGCTCGCCGTCGATGATCACGCCGTACGCGGCGACCCGGATGTCCACCGCAGAAGCCTAACCCGGGCATGCGAAGGAGCCGGACCCCCTGAGGGGCCCGGCTCCAGCGACGAGAACGTCAGGAAGCGGTCGAGGCCGCGTTCTGCGCGGCGCTCTGCGGCTCGTCCTCGGCGACCCACAGCTCGTCGTCGGCGCGGAACGTCTGCCAGACGGCGTAGCCGATGCCGCCGACGGCGACCAGCGCGGCGCCGATCGCGAAGACCGTGCCGACCTTGCTCTTCTTCTTCGGCGGAGTGGTGAGCTCCTCCCAGCGCGCCTTCGAGATCTCGGCGAGCTTCGCGCGGTTCTTCGAGTCCTTGGCGGCCTCGAAGGCGGCGGCGGCCGTGCCGCCCACAGCGGCGAAGGTCGGGACGACCTTGTGCTTGTAGGCGTTGCGTGCCGAGGAGTACGTGCCCTCGACGGCCGAGACGCCGTTGTCGTAGACCGGCTTGACTCGCGAGTCGTACGTGTCCTTGACGAAGGGGACGAGCTCCTTCTTGGCGTACTTCGACGCGTGGCGGCGGCTCTTCTCGAGCACGGAGGCCGCGTGCGCCAGCACCTCCTGCTGCTCGCCCCAGACCGCCTCGGCGTTCTTGCGAAGACGCTTGAGGTCCTTCTTGTGCTTACGTGACAGACCCATGTTGGTCCTCCATCGGCTACGAGCAGCGAACGCCTCAATACTGCCACTCATCGATCGGCGTCCGCATCGCGCACCCAGCGCATTGACACCGGGCGTTGCAGGGGCCTACAGACGCGCTGTGCGAGAATCCGAGCATGCCTTTGCACACCGCAGTCGCGACGTTCCACACCAACAAGGGCGACATCGTCGTCAACCTCTACGGGAACCACGCTCCCAAGACGGTCCGCAACTTCGTCGGTCTCGCGACCGGCGACATCGAGTGGACCCACCCCGCCACGGGTGCGAAGACGAAGGAGCCGCTCTACAACGGCACCGTCTTCCACCGCATCATCCCCGACTTCATGCTCCAGGGCGGCGACCCGCTCGGTCAGGGCATCGGCGGCCCGGGGTACCAGTTCGACGACGAGATCAACTCGGAGCTCGACTTCACCCAGCCCTACATCCTCGCGATGGCGAACGCCGGCAAGCAGGCGGGCCGCGGCACCAACGGCTCGCAGTTCTTCATCACCGTGGCGCCGACCACCTGGCTCCAGGGCAAGCACACCATCTTCGGCGCCGTCGCCGACGAGGAGTCGAAGAAGCTCGTGCAGTCGCTCTCGGCTGTTCCCACCGACGGCCGTGACAAGCCGCTCGAGGACGTCGTGATCGAGAGCGTCGAGATCACCGAGGTCTGATCGCCTCATCCACCACTCATTCGAGGGCCGGGTCCGTCAGGGCCCGGCCCTCGTTCTCCCCGGAGGCACGTCCGTGACCCAGGTCCCGCCGAGCAGCACCTACTCCTGCTACCGACACCCCGACCGGCAGAGCTTCGTGCGCTGCCAGCGGTGCGGCCGCACCATCTGCGGCGAGTGCCAGACGCCCGCTCCGGTCGGCGTGATCTGCCCGGACGACATGGCGCAGCAGCGCGCCACCGCGCCGCGCACCCGCGGTCCCCTCCTCTCCCGCGTGCGGTCCATGACCCGCGCCGACCAGCCGACGGTGACCTACGCGATCATCGCGCTCTGCATCGTGCTGTGGATCGTCGAGATCCTCCCCTTCGTCGGCGGACCGGCGGTCAACGCGCTCCTGTACGCCCCCGCCTACACGCTCCCCGGCTTCGGCGCCGGCTTCGAGCCGTGGCGGATGCTCACTTCGGTGTTCCTCCACAGCACGTCGCTCTTCATCGTCATCCCGTTCCACCTGGTGCTGAACATGTACACGCTGTGGGTGTTCGGCATGGTGCTCGAGCGCATGCTGGGCCGCGGGCGCTACCTCACCCTCTTCCTCCTGAGCGGGTTCGCCGGATCGGTGGGCGTCCTGCTCCTCGCGAACCCGCTCACCCCGGTGATCGGCGCCTCCGGTGCGATCTTCGGGCTGATGGGCGCGTACCTGGTGATCCTCCGGCACCTGGGCGGTCAGGCGTCGCAGCTGCTGGTGCTGGTCGGACTGAACCTCGTCATCGGCTTCCTGCCCGGGATGAACGTGGCGTGGCAGGCGCACGTCGGCGGTCTGGTGGCCGGCGCGCTCATCGGGCTGGTCTTCACGAAGACCCGGCAGCGCGCCCAGCGGCGCACGCAGAACCTCCTCGTCGGGCTCATCGGAGTCGGACTGGTGGCGATCACCGCCGGCGCCTACGTCCTCGGCTGATCCCTCCCCCTCCCGCAGCGGCGGGTCCGGCAGTGCCTCGCGCACTCCCGGGCCCGCCGCTTCGTCGTTTCCGCGGCGACCGTCTCCACCGCTGTCCACAGGTGCTCTCAACAGGTGGGGAGGAAGTTATCCACAGAGTTGTTAACACTGGGGAGAACGTCCCGGGTGTCCTCCTCGGGAGGACGATCCGGGGACGGCGGCGCGTCCGAGGACCGGCGGACTGGTGCGGATCCGGGCCCTCCTCGCCTCGAGCAGGCCAGCGCGGCGGGGACCGCGGAGTTCTCCACAGGAGATTCCACAGCTGGGGATAATTACAGCGGTGTAGTTCTCCGGCGGACGGCCACCAGGGCCGTCGCCTCACGGTCGTCGTCGCGGTGCAGCGAGGTGGCGAACCCGGCCGCCTGGAACGCCGAGGCACTCGCCGCGGCCTGATCCGCGCCGACCTCGATCACGACGACGCCGTGGGGTGCGAGCCACGCCCCCGCCTCCTGAGCGATGCGGCGGTGCAGGGCGAGCCCATCCGACCCGCCGTCGAGCGTGAGCATCGGCTCGTGCACCCGGGCCTCCGGCGGCATGAGCGCGATCGCCGCGGTGGGGACGTAGGGGGCGTTGACGACCACGACGTCGATCCGCCCGCGCTCACTCCGGGGGAGCGCGTCGAAGAGGTCGCCCTCGTGGACGTCGGCGCGGCCTGCGAGCGTGCGGCGCGCGCAGGCGACGGCGGCGGGAGAGAGGTCGGCCGCGAGCAGGCGGACGTCCGGCCGCTCCTCCGCGATCGACCGTGCGAGGGCGCCGGATCCGCAGCAGAGGTCGAGCACCACGGCGCCGTCCGGGAGGACCTCCAGGGCGCAGTCGACCAGCCACTCGGTGCGCACGCGGGGCACGAAGACGCCGGGTGCGACGGGGACGCGCAGGCCGCGGAAGGCGACCCAGCCGAGGATCTGCTCGAGGGGCTCGCCCGTCTCGCGGCGACGGAGCATCAGCTCGAGGTCGGAGGAGGAGTCGGCGGCCTCCTCGAGCAGGCCCGCCTCCTCCTCGGCGAAGACGCAGCCGGCGGCGCGCAGACGCTCCACCGACGACGAACGCCCCGTCGGCGGACCGGACGGGGCGTCGTTCACGACTGGGGGAGGTTCAGCGCCAGCGCGTCGTCATCAGGAAGCCGATGAACGCGATGCCGAAGCCGATCAGGATGTTGAGGTTGCCGAGATCGGGGATCGGCAGGGTGCCCTGGCTCACGTAGAAGACGATGATCCAGGCGAGTCCGAGCAGCATGAAGCCGAACATCACCGGCTTGAACCAGACCGGATTCGGTGCGTTCTCGCCGGTCCGGGCCTCGTCGCGCTCGGGCTTCGGGCTCTTCGTCGCTCGTGCCATGCCGACCACTGTACCGGGCGGAGGCTCCGGGCCGGGAGCGTCGGGGCTGCGCGGGTGCTGTGCGGACTCGCGGAGCGGCCGGTGCGGGCGCTCGAGTGGTCCCATCGGCCCTCCTCAGGCGGCGACTCGGGAGGGCTCTCCACAGGTCCGGATCATGCGCCACAGCCGGTCACGGCTCGCGCCTAGACTCGTCGCATGACCGCCCAGAACCCCGACGGGGCGGCTCTGCGGCCGCGAGCGAAGCGACGGAGGGCCCGCCCGGTCCGACGACTCTCGTTCTTCGGAGTCGTCGGCGAGCTCCTGATGACCGCCGGCGTCCTGGTCCTGCTCTTCCTGGCCTGGCAGCTCTGGTGGAACGACGCGGTGATCGCGGGCCGGCAGACGACGCAGGCCGCGGAGCTCCGCGAGACCTGGGGCGACTCCTCTCCGGCACCGCAGCCGACCGAGGCCGCCCCGGCGGAGCCGGTCGTCGCGTCGGTCGCCGCCCTCGACACCTCCTTCGGCAACCTCTACATCCCCCGCTACGGCGAGGGGTGGGTGCGCACGATCGCCGAGGGCATCGACGCCGAGAACGTGCTCGACGAGGGGAGCATCGGCCACTACCCCGGGACGCAGATGCCCGGCCAGGCCGGCAACTTCGCGCTCGCCGCGCACCGCAGCGCGTACGGCGGAGGCATGCACCTGATCGACGAGCTCCAGCTCGGCGACCCGATCTACATCGAGACGGCGGACGGCTGGTACACCTACCGCTTCCGCAATCTCGAGTACGTCCAGCCCTCCGACGTCCAGGTGATCGACCCGGTTCCGTGGACTCCGGACGCGGCTCCGACCGATCGCCTGATCACGCTGACGAGCTGCAACCCGCTCTACTCGACGGCCGAGCGGATCATCGCGTACGGCGTCTTCGACTCGTTCCAGCCTCGGTCCGCGGGCGCCCCCGCCGAGATCGCCGCCTCGCTGGCTCAGGAGGGCTGACCGTGTATGCAGCGCTGTGGCGGCTCCTGCCCGGGCCGTGGTGGGTCCGGCTCCTGATCGTCCTCGTCCTCGTCGCGGCGGTCCTGGTCGCGCTCGACGAGTGGGTGTTCCCCTGGGTGCAGTCGCTCGTGCTCGACCGGAACGTGACCGTCGGCTCGTGACCGCCGGCGCGGCCCCGCGGATCCTGGTCGTCGACCACCACGACAGCTTCGTCTTCACGCTCGTCTCGTACCTCCGCGAGCTCGGTGCCGAGGTCGACGTGGTCGAGGGCGACGATCTCGGGACGACGGCGCTCCTGGCTCGCGCGGAGGAGGCGGACGGAGTCCTGGTCTCACCCGGGCCGGGCCGTCCCGGGGACGTCCCCGCGTCGACGGCGCTCGTGCAGCGGGCGGAGGCGACCGGGCGGCCGCTGCTCGGAGTCTGCCTCGGCCACCAGGTGCTCGCCCACGCTCTCGGCGCCCGCGTCACGGAGGCGCCGGAGCTGCTGCACGGCCGGACGTCCGCGGTCCTCCACGACGGAGATCCGCTCTTCGACGGCCTGCCCTCCGGATTCGCCGCGATGCGGTACCACTCGCTCGCGGTCGACGGTGAGAGCCTTCCCGAGGAGCTGCGGGTGACGGCGCGGACACCGGAGGGAGTGGTCATGGCCGTCCGGCACCGGAGTGCTCCGCTCGTGGGCGTGCAGTTCCATCCGGAGTCGGTCCTCACCGAGGGCGGGCGGCGCCTTCTCGAGAACTGGCTGCGCGAGGTGACGTCGATCCGGTCGTCCGTATCGGCCGACGACACGCCCGGACTCTCGATCCCGGCTCGGTGAGGCGGAATTCGCCGGGCTTATCGGGCTCGTTATCGAGTCGAGAGCATTGAGAATGATCAGCGACCACCGTCCCCCGAACGGGGATGCCGCCCTGAGTGCGTTCTCACGTAGAAATCCGCCATCTGACGGCTAAATGACGGTGGGCGGAGGAGAAAGCCGAGACAGGGTATGAGCGTGACCTTGTCCACCCCCTTGCGCACCCCCCGATCAGGTGGCGGGATTTGACGGGCTCCCGGCGGAGGATGCGGCCCCTTTTCCCTGCATAATCAGAGGGCGCCGACAGGGGGTCGGCGCCGCAGAAGAGAAGTCCGGGGGGACCTCATGGTCGCATCGATCTCCTGGGCTTTCTCGGGAATCCGAGAACTCGAGAATCTCGGACCGCGCATCGTCGTCAAACCCGGCACCGTTCCGAGCATCACCGGTTCGGGATTCGGCACCGCCGATCTGAGCGTCGTGCTGATGACGGTCTCGCCGTTGCGCGTCCTCCGCGGGACGTGGCCGGCCGACGACACCTCCTTCCTCACCTTCAGCTTCCTCATCGACGGCTTCGTGCGCATGGTCGCCCCGGACCGAACGGTGCTGCTGCGTCCGGGCTCGATCTCGTACCAGCAGGGGACGACGACGTTCACGACCGAGTCGACGACTCCGGCCACGATCCTCCACCTCTCGCTGCGCGCCGACGAGATGCGCCGCTACGGCTTCGACACGTCGGCCCCGGTCTACGCGCTCGATCCCGACGCCCGGTCCACCCGCGCCGCATACGCCTTCACGACCGCCTTCGCCCTCGCGGCGGAGTCCGGGACGGGGCTGCCCGGTGAGGGCGAGGTCACCGGCTTCGCCCACGTTGTCAAGCAGCTCCTCACCAGCGCGTTCCTCGCGGCGGCGAGCTCGCAGCCCGGCACCACGAGCGTCCGGGCCGCCACGCTCGGGCGCGCGCGCACGGTCATCGACCGGACGCACCGCACGCCACGCTGCACCCCGGAGGCGGTGGCCGACGCGGTCAACGTGTCCACCCGCTCCCTCCAGCGGCTCTTCGAGGACGCGGGCACCACGGTCGCGAGCGAGATCGAGCGCTCCCGGGTCGCCAGCGCCGTGGAGCTCCTGCGCCGCCGCCCGCGGGAGGTCCCGCTCGAGGCGATCGCCGCCGCGTCCGGATTCTCCTCGGCGGACCACCTCCGCCGTGCGCTCAAGCGCCGCGAGGGGCTCACCCCGAGCGACATCCGCGGCAGGATCGCACGCCCCGCCGACGGATCGGCAGCCGGCGAGGTCGTGCGGCTCCAGCCCCCGCTCGCCGACGCGCGCCGGGCGTAGCCGTTCACCTCGGGGCTGTCGGCCTCGCGGAGCATCGACCCGACGAGCAACGTCCGGACGAGCCCTTCTCGGCGTGCGGAGAAGCGGCCGGGCCTCCATCGGGCACCGTCGGCCGACGCCGCAGCCGCAGCGGGCTGCAGGCCGGGTCAGCCCGCGCAGTATCCGAGCTGGACGGTCGATCCCTGCGGGACGTCGCCCGGAGCCAGGGACTGGGTCGTGATGGGCGGGTTCGCCCGGGTCGCGTCGCAGGTCTCGTCCGGGACCTCGACCCCCACGAGCTGCAGCTTCTCGGAGGCGAGGGTGGCCAGCGCGCTGCTGAGGGACGTCCCGACGAGGTCGGGGAGCGTGACCTGGCCGGAGGAGACGGTGAGGTCGACCGGCGTGCCCGGGGCGACCTGCTGTCCCGCTCCGGGGGAGGCGGAGAGCACGACGTCGCCCGGGACGGTCGGCGAGTTCTCGCGGGTCTGGGAGCCCTCGACGAAGCCGACGGCGGTGAGCGCGTCGATCGCCTCGGCGAGGCTCTGCCCGACGGTGTCCGGCACGGCGACGGGCTGCGGACCCTGGGACACGACGATGCGGATGACCGTCTCGGGCGCGACGATCGTGCCTGAGCCCGGATCCGTGCGGATCACCTCGCCCTCGGGGACGGTCGAGCTGTACTCCGCGACCTGGCTCGGCACGAGATCGAGCTCGGTCAGGGTCGACTGGGCGCTGTCGTAGGTGGTCTCGGTGAGGGTGGGGACCTCGCGCGACTGTGACGGCAGCGTCGACGCGGGCTGGAGCGTCAGCACCCAGATCACGAGTGCGGCGACGATCACGGCCAGCACGACGATCGAGGACCAGATCCAGAGGACCGGTGGGCGGCGCTGGGTGCGGACGATCGAGTTGTCCTCGGCCAGCTGGCGGAGGGCGAGCTCGGAGTCGTTGACTCCGCCCTGGCTGCGGGCCGCGAAGAGCGAGGTGGTCAGCTCGTCGATCGGGCGGTGGTCGGGGAGGCGTCCGGCGGCGGCGTCGCGCAGGTCGTCGCGGAACTCCGCAGCTCCCTGGAAGCGCTCGTAGCGGTCCTTCGACAGTGCGCGGGCGACGACCGCGTCGAGCGCCGGCGTGACGGCCGGGTTGATGGAGCTCGGCGCCGGCGGCGTCTCGCTGACGTGCTGGTAGGCGACGGCCACCGGGGTGTCGCCGCGGAAGGGCGCACGGCCGGTGAGGAGCTCGAAGAGCACTATGCCGGCGGAGTAGAGGTCGCTGCGGGCGTCGACCTGCTCGCCCTTCGCCTGCTCGGGGGAGAAGTAGGCCGCGGTGCCGAGGATCGCCGTGGTCTGAGCGACCGTGGCGGCGGAGTCGGAGACGGCGCGGGCGATCCCGAAGTCCATCACCTTCACCTGGCCCGACGGGGTCAGCATGATGTTGCCGGGCTTGATGTCGCGGTGGACGACGCCTGCGCGGTGCGAGTACTCGAGGGCGGTGAGGATGCCCTCCGTGATGCGGACGGCCTCGTCCACGTCGAGGGGGCCCTCGGCGATCAGGTCCTTGAGGAGGCGGCCCTCGATGTGCTCCATGACGATGAAGGGCCGGCGCGACTCGGCGCCGTTGTCGTCGAGCGAGACCTCCTCGCCCGCATCGAAGACCCGGACGATCGTGGGGTGCGACATGCGCGACGCGGACTGCGCCTCCTGGCGGAACCGCAGGCGGAAGGCGGAGTCGGAGGAGAGGGAGAGCTTCAGCTCCTTGATGGCGACGGTGCGGCCGAGCCGGGTGTCGGTGCCGAGGTACACCTCGGACATCCCGCCGCGGCCGAGCCGGGGCCCGACCTGGTACCGTCCCGCGATCAGGCGACCCTCATCCGTCACGCGCACGCTCCCGCCCTGTACTTCCGTGTGGTGCGGCCCCGAGGAGCCACGGCAAGTGTACCTATGGGCCCCTGGTGTTCCGGGCGGGGGCGCGACGCGACGGCCGCGAGTCGCCGGGCCGGAGCGGTGCCCCGACCCGGCGCGCCGCCGCTACTCGGAGGGGGTGGGCGTCGAGGTGGCCTTCGAGGTGGGGGTCGGCGCCGGGGTCGGAGCCGGCTCCTCGACGGTGACGGAGAGGGTGGGCGAGGCCGCCGACTCCGACTCGCCGCAGAGCACGGTGTACGTGACGTCGATCGTGCCCGCCGTGGTGCCGGCCTGGATCGTCGCGGTCGTCGAGTTCGACGGGTTGGTGCTCGTCACGCTCGCGCCCTCACCGGTCGCGGTCACCCGGTAACCGCTCACGGAGGTTCCGCTCGGGCACTGGTTGTAGTTGCTCCAGGTGACGTTGAACGTCGCGCCCGCCTCGACGCTGGAGGCGGCGGGGGTGACGGTCGGCACGGCGGTCGGTGCGTCCGGGGTCGCGACCTCGGTGAAGACGGAGACCTCGATGGTCGTGCCCTTCACCACGTTCGCGGTGGGGTTCACGTCCTCGACGAGTCCGACCTGCTCGGCGGTGGGGGCGCTCGGGCCGTCCGCGCGGCGGACGCCCATGCCCAGGGCCTCGAGCTCGGTCTCGACGTCGTCGAAGGAGCGCCCGACGTAGTCGGCCTTGTCGATGACGACCGTGTTCGAGGTCGGCGTCGGCGTGGGACTCGGAGTCTCGGACGGCGTCGGCGACGGGGCCGTGCTGGTCGTCGCGGTGGGGGAGGCGGCCGGGTCGCTGCTCCCGCCGGTCGTCAGGGCGAAGATCGTGCCCGCGATGACGACGGCGAGGATCACGATGAGGGCGATCAGCGGCCAGGTCCAGGGGCTGCGCCTGCGCGGCTCCTCGGAGGCCTCGAGCGGCTCCTCGATCGGCACGAACGGAGCGGCGGCCGCGGCCGCGGGCGCGCCGGAGGGGAGCACCGTGGTCGCCTGCGTCGCGCCCTGGTTGGAGGGGAGGACCGTGGTCGCCTGCGTCGCGGGCAGGTCGCTGAGGACCGCGGGGACGGCCAGCGCCGCTCCGCGCACGTCGCCCGAGCGCAGCGCCTGGGCCGCCCGCGCGAGGTGCGCGGCGGTGGCGGGGCGGTCGGCCGGCTTCTTGGCGATGCAGGAGTAGACGAGATTGCGCACCGGCTCCGCGACCGTGACCGGCAGCTCCGGCGGGGTGTCGTTGATCTGCGCCATCGCGATGGCGACCTGCGACTCGCCCGTGAAGGGGCGGCGCCCGGCCAGGCACTCGTAGGCGACGATGCCCAGCGAGTAGATGTCGGTGGCGGGGGAGGCGGGCTGGCCGCTCGCCTGCTCCGGGGACAGGTACTGGACCGTGCCCATGACCTGCCCGGTCGCCGTCAGCGGGACCTGGTCGGCGATGCGCGCGATGCCGAAGTCGGTGATCTTGACGCGGCCGTCCGGCGTGATGAGCAGGTTGCCCGGCTTCACATCGCGGTGCACGAGGCCCGCGGCGTGCGCGGCGTGCAGGGCGAGCGCGGTCTGCGCGACGATGTCGAGGACCTTGTCGGTCGAGAGGACGCGCTCGCGCTCGAGGACGGTCGAGAGCGCCTCGCCGGGGACGAGCTCCATGACCAGGTAGGCCGAGCCGTCCTCCTCGCCGTAGTCGTAGACGTTGGCGATGCCCTCGTGGTTGACCAGCGCCGCGTGGCGGGCCTCGGCGCGGAAGCGCTCGAGGAAGCCGGGGTCGCCGAGGTACTCGTCCTTCAGGATCTTGATCGCGATGGTGCGGCCGATGACGAGATCGGTCGCCTGCCACACCTCTCCCATGCCGCCGATGGCGATCCGGGACTGCAGCTCGTAGCGTCCCCCGAAGGTGAGGCCTGTCGTGGGTCTCATTTGTTCAGCACCGCCTCTAGTACCTGTTGTCCGATGGGTGCGGCGATCAGGTTGCCGTACCCGGTCTGGCCGAGCCCTCCACCGTTCTCCACGAGCACGGTGATGGCGTACTGCGGGTCGTCCGCAGGCGCGAAGCCGGTGAACCAGAGGGTGTACGGGTCGTCCCCGCCGTTCTCGGCGGTGCCGGTCTTACCGGCCACAGTGACGCCCCCTATTGTTGCATTCGTCGCCGCGCCGCCCTGGACGCTGGCGACCATCATCGCCTCGACGGCGTCCGCGGTCTGCGTGCTCACCGCCCGGCCGAGCGACTTCTCCTGGAACTGCTGCAGCACGCTGAGGTCCTGCGAGCGGATCGAGTCGACCAGGTTCGGCTGCATCACCTCGCCGCCGTTCGCGATCGCCGCGGAGACCATGGCGATCTGCAGCGGCGTCGCGCGCACCTCGTACTGCCCGAAGGCGGTGAGGGCCGTCTGGGCGTCGTCCGTCTTCGTCGGGTAGGTGCTCGCCTCGACCGACATCGGGATCTCGAGCTCGGTGTCGAAGCCGAACTTCTCGGCCTGGGAGCGGATCGCGTCCGCTCCCAGCTGCACGCCCATCTCGGCCATCGGGACGTTGCAGGAGAGCGAGACGGCGGTGGCCAGCGTGACCGTCTCTCCGGAGCCGCAGAGACCGCCTCCGGAGTTGATCACCTGCGACGAGGAGCCGGGCAGCGTGTACGACTCGACGTTGGGGAAGCTCGAGTCGGCCGTGAAGCGGCCGGACTCGAGGGCGGCCGAGGCCACGACGAGCTTGAAGACGGAGCCGGGCGGATTGAGCGAGCCGCCGATCGCCCGGTTCACGAGGGGCTCGGAGGAGTCGTCGTTCAGCGCCCGGTAGGCGGCGAGGACGTCGTCGGTGTCGTGGGAGGCCAGCGCGGTGGGATCGAAGGTGGGCTTCGAGACCATCGCGAGGATGCGGCCGGTGGCCGGCTCCGTCACGACGACGGCCCCCGTGTAGTCGCCGAGCGCGTCGAAGGCGGCCTGCTGGGCGACCGGGTCGATCGAGAGCTCGACCGACGCGCCCTTCGGGTCCTGGCCCGTGACGAGGTTGTTGATCTCGTCGAAGAACTGCGAGTTCGAGGTGCCCGAGAGGTAGTCGTTGAGCGTGCGCTCGATGCCGGTGGTGCCCTGGTTCAGGGTGAAGTAGCCGGTCACGGCGGAGTAGAGCGGGCCGTTCGCGTACTGCCGCTGGAACTTGTAGAGGTCGTCCGACGGCGTCGAGGAGGCGATCGGCTGACCGCCGGCGAGGATCGCGCCGCGCTCGGTCGAGAAGCTCTCGTAGAGGGTCCGCGTGTTGCGGCCGTCCTCGTCGAGGGAGTCGGCCTGGATCACCTGGATGGTGGTGGTGGAGAGGAAGAGGGCCACGAACATCGTCAGCACGACGAGGCTCACCCGTTTGAGTTCTCGGTTCATCGACGGATCACACCACCAGACGAGGCTGACTGCGGACTGTGTCGGACAGGCGCAGCAGCACCGCCACGATCATCCAGTTCGCCACGAGGGAGGAGCCGCCGGCGGCGAGGAACGGCGTGGTCAGGCCGGTCAGCGGGATGACGCGGGTGACGCCTCCGATGACGATGAAGCACTGCAGGGCGATCACGAACGAGAGGCCGACTCCCAGGAGGCGCCCGAAGTCGTCCTGCCCGGCGAAGCCGATGCGGAACCCGCGCGAGACCAGCAGGAGGTAGAGCCCGAAGATCGCGAAGAGCCCGGCGAGGCCCAGCTCCTCGCCGAGGCTGGCGATGATGTAGTCGGACTGCGGGACCGGCGTGAGATCCGGCATCCCCTGGCCGAGGCCCGTGCCGAGCAGTCCGCCGTGCGCGAGGCCGAAGAGGCCCTGCACGAGCTGGTAGCTGCCGCCCGGATCCGCCCCGTAGCGCTCGGCGCTGAAGGGCTCGAGCCAGTTGGCGAAGCGGTTGCCCACGTAGTCGAGCGTCTGGCTCGCCAGCAGCGCGCCGCCGAGGAACAGGCCGACGCCGATGAGGACCCAGCTGGTGCGGCCGGTCGCGACGTAGAGCATGACCAGGAACAGGCCGAAGTAGAGCAGCGCCGTCCCCAGGTCGCGCTGGAAGACGATGACGCCCATCGTGACCGCCCAGACCACCAGGATCGGGCCGAGGTCGCGCAGGCGCGGGAAGCGCATCCCGAGGACGGTGCGGCCCACCATCGAGAGAGAGTCGCGGTTGCGCACGAGGTAGCCGGCGAAGAAGACCGCGAGGGCGATCTTGGCGATCTCGCCGGGCTGGAAGCTCGCCACGTCGCCGATCCCGATCCAGACGCGCGCGCCGCTGACCTCACGGCCGATGAAGGGCAGGAGCGGCAGCAGGAGCAGCACGATCGCCGCGAACCCGGCGACGTAGGTGTAGCGGAACAGCACGCGGTGGTTGCGGATGACCAGCAGCACCACGATCGCCGCCACGACGGCCAGGGCGCTCCAGAAGATCTGCCGCACCGCCACCGACTCCCAGCCGGTCGCGCCGTCGGCGATGTCGATCCGGTAGATCTCGGCGACGCCCAGGCCGTTCAGCACGGTGGCGATCGGGAGGAGGAAGGGGTCGGCCGCCGGGGCCGCGAAGCGCAGCACGACGTGCACGGCGAGCACGAGCGCCGAGAGGCCGGCGCCCAGCGAGACCAGCGTGGTGTCGATCGAGCCGAGGGCGCCGAGCTGCACGAGCACGATCGCGCCGGCATCGATGAGGCACGCGCCGATCAGGAGCAGGAGCTCGAGATTGCGCAGCTTCTGGCGGAAGAAGCCCTGCCGCTCGGGGGCGGGGCGGGCGGTGGCCGTGGCGGCGTCCGTCATGGTGCTCCGTTCGCGTCCGTGAGGCGCTCGACGATGTCGACCGCGCCGGCGTAGGAGTCGGCGCTGATCGTCTGCTCCAGCTGCTCGACGTCGTAGGCGCGGAGGGAGTCGAGCGGGATTCCCGTGTCCTCCTTCACCTCCGAGAGCGAGAGCGGGCCGACCGACTGCTGGATGCCCTGGTAGATGATCACGGTGTCCCCGTCGGTGCCGACGTAGAAGCGGGACTGCGTCCAGTCGTAGGCGAAGAGGATCCCGAGGAATCCGATGATGAGTACGAGGGACAGGCCGACGAGCCAGGTGATGCGGCGGCGCAGGTGCCGGCGGCGGTCCTCCTCGATCAGCTCGTCGAGGTAGTCCTCGGACGCGGGCTCGAAGTGGGTGGGGCCCTGCGCGGCGGGAGCCCGGGTGTGCAGGCGGAGGCCGGGGATCCGGACGCGGTTCTGCGAGTCGTCGGTGCTGAAGGGCGTGGGTGCGGCGGCGGATCCGACGACCACCGGCTCCTCCACGGGGGCGAGGATGCGCGCGGTGTCGCCCGCCCCGGGGATGTCGAGGACGACGACGGTGACGTTGTCCGGGGCGCCGTGCGAGAGGCTGTCGCGGATC
Source organism: Rathayibacter sp. AY1D2 (assembly GCF_002932695.1). NCBI lineage: Bacteria > Bacillati > Actinomycetota > Actinomycetes > Micrococcales > Microbacteriaceae > Rathayibacter > Rathayibacter sp. AY1D2. Next base: position 21,804 of record NZ_PSVX01000046.1, read on the forward strand.
AGGCGGTCGGCCACCTGCTGCGCGGTCTCGTCGCGGCTGAGCTCCTTGAGGATCTCGTCGTGCGGGACGACGCCGGAGAGGCCGTCGGAGCAGATCAGCCAGCGGTCGTGCGGCTCGGTCTCGAGCGTGAGCGTGTCGATCTCGGGGTTGGTGTGCACATCGCCGAGGACCCGCATCAGGACGGAGCGGCGCGGATGCGTCATCGCCTCCTCCTCCGTGATGCGGCCGGAGTCGACGAGGCGCTGCACGAAAGTGTGGTCGGTCGTGACCTGCTCGAGCCGGCCGTCGCGGAGGACGTAGATGCGGGAGTCGCCGATGTGCGCGATCGCCACCGACTCGCCGACGCGGGCGATCGCGCTGACGGTGGTGCCCATGCCGGTGAGCTCGGGGTGGTCGACGACGGCGTCGGCCAGCAGGGTGTTGGCCGCCAGCAGGGTGCGCTTGAGCTCGTCCTCGGCCTCGTAGGTGGAGGCGTAGACGCGGTCGGCCTCCGCGATGCGCTTGATCGCGATGGAGGAGGCGACGTCGCCGCCCGCGTGACCGCCCATGCCGTCGGCGACGACGAAGAGCTGCCGGCCCGCGTAGCCGGAGTCCTGGTTGTTGGAGCGGATCCTGCCGACGTGCGAGACGGCGGCGCTCTCGCGCACCGCGCCGTGGCCGGAGCCGCTCTCCGGAGTGGGGGCCACGCGCTACGACCGCCGCAGTTCGAAGGTGGTGGTGCCGACCTTCACGGGCGTGTCCAGCGGCACCTTGGTGGGCGCGCCGACACGGCGGCCGTCGAGGAAGGTGCCGTTGGTGGAGTCGAGGTCCTGGATCATCCACTCGTCGTTCCAGAGGAGAAGGCGCGCGTGGTGGGTCGAGGTGTAGTCGTCGCGGATGACCAGCGTCGACTCCGCGGAGCGGCCGATCGTCAGCGGGTCGCCGGTCAGCTCGAGCTCGGTGCCCCGCTTGGGGCCCGAGGTGATCACGAGGCGCTGCGCCGTGTGGACTGTGGCGGCACCTCCCTGCTCGGCGCGCTCGGCGGCGGCCTCGCGGCTCCTCCGGGCCGAGGGGGCCGACGGGGAGGCGGGCTGCGCGGGCGCGGGAGCCGGGGCGGCCGCGGCGACCACGGGCTGGGCTGCCGTCACGAACGGGGCCTCGGGGGACGCGGCCTGCGCGCCGGGCGGCAGCTTGCGCACGCGCTGCCCGAACAGGTCGGAGCGCAGCGCGTAGACGATGCCGAACACGAAGAACCACAGCAGCGCGAGGAACGCGATGCGCAGGAGGAAGAGAGTGAGCTCGCTCATAGCCGGTCGTCCCAGAATCCCTCGGAGCCGCGTCCGGCTGCCCTGCCGGACGACGGGCGGTCGGTGCGTGCGGGCGCGGAGCCCTGCACGACGCGGTAGACGATCGAGGTGCGCCCGATCGTGATGGTCTGCTCGGGGGCCAGGGGCGCCTGCGTGACGGGCCGGCCGTCGAGCTTGGAGCCGTTCGTGGACCCGAGGTCGTGCACCTGGGCGCGGGAGCCGTCCCAGAGGATCTCGACGTGCTTGCGGGAGGTGCCCGAGTCGTCGACGGTGATGTCGGCGTCGCTGCCGCGGCCGATGACGGTGCGCGCCTTCGTGATCGGGTGGCGCCGGCCGTCGATGTCGAGGACGGGCGTGTAGGCGACGGTGCCCTTCACGCTGCGGGAGTCGACCTCGACCATGCCGTCGCTGAGCGCCGGATCGACGGCGAGGGAGATGTCGATCGGGCCGGGGAAGCGGAAGCCCTGCTTGGTGGCGTGCTCGGTGGCCACGGTGGTGAGCTCGTCGATCAGCGTGGCGCCGAGACGCTGCATCCGGTCGAGGTCGGTCGCGGACATCCGCAGGACGAGGCTGTTGGGGACGAGGATGCGGTCGCGGCTGACCACGGCGGCGGTGGTGTCGAGCTCCCGGCGGAGGGCGGAGGCGAGCTCGACCGGCTGCAGACCCGACTTGAAGGTCCGCGCGAACGCGCCGTTGACGACGCGCTCGAGTCCCTTCTCGAAGTTGTCCAGTATGCCCACAGTCTTCCGATCTTCCGGTTCTTCGCCTTCTCGGCGGTCGCGCACGGATCGAGATGTCTGCGCGCCCGTCGCCGCTTCCTCTTCTTGGTCTGCGCCGCGCACGGCTACGGGCATGTTACTGGGATGGTCTGGATGCGCGATCCTCCGCAGTGGTTTCGCGGCCGGAGTGCCGTGTGCGCGCTCTCACCGGGGCGGCCCGGTGGCGGCTCCCGGGGGAGCTCCGGCCCGGGGCGGCGGGTGCCGGTTCGGCTCGGAGGCCGGGGGATGCTACGATTTCTCGTCGGCGCTTCGGTGCCGCTGGTGAGCGCGAGTGGCGGAATAGGCAGACGCGCACGGTTCAGGTCCGTGTGCCCGAAAGGGCGTGGGGGTTCAACTCCCCCCTCGCGCACCAGAGTTCATGAGAACCGGAGTTCGAGAGAACCGGGTTCGAGGGAACCGGAGAGAAGCCCCCGATCGGATGTCCGGTCGGGGGCTTCTCCCGTTCCCGGGTGCGGTGCGCTCCGGGGCGGGCTCCTGTCGTGTCGTTCTCTCGTACGGCGTCCCGCGGAGGGGCGGTGTTCACCGGGAGGTCGGCGCGAGGTCGTCCGGCGCGGGCACGCTCGCGGGGTGATCGCCCTCCGTGCCGACGTGTCCGCCCTCGATACGCAGGCGCTGCCCGAGCTGCTCCGACGCCTCCGCCGGCACCGGAGCGTGCAGGTGGGGGAGTGCCAGTGGATCGCGGTGCTGCCCGGATCGGGCCCGGTGCTGCTGACGGCCGGCGACCGGCTCGTGCTCGACCTGCTGATCGAGCGGCGCGCGCTGCTCCCCGTGGTGATCGACGCGCTCGAGGCGGAGCTGCGCAGCGGCGGCTTCCGCGAGCGGATCGCGCTGAGCTGGAGCACGCCGGACACGGTGCCCGTGCTGCTGCGCTGACGGCTCGCGGTCAGCGGCGGGTGAGCTCCACGACCGGGATGATGCGGGTGGTGCGCTTCTCGTAGTCGAGGAAGCCGGCGGAGGCGGTGGTGAAGCGGGCCCAGCCGGCGTCGCGCTCCTCCCCGGCGAGGACGCGCGCCCGGACGTCGACGGTGCCGTCGTCGGGGGTCTCGATCGCCAGGTCCGGGTGGGCGATCGTGTTGTGGAACCAGGCGGGGTGCTTCGGCGCACCGGCGGCGGACGCGGCGAGCAGCCAGACGTCGTCGGAGGGGTGCAGCGCCATCAGGGGAGTCACGCGCTCCTCACCGGAGCGGGCGCCGCGGTGGTGCACCAGCACGAGGCTCCTCCCGAAGCCGCTCGTGGTCACGGTCCCGCCGTTCGCGCGGAACTCCTCGATGATCGTGTCGTTCCAGTCGGCCATGCTCGTCCTCCTCGACGCGGTGCCGGCACTCGAAGGCCGGGGTCAGGCGCGGGCGCCCAGGGCGTCCTCGCGGCTGCTGCTCCCACCCGGCGGCTGCGCGCCCCCGGTGACGGCGGCGGGATCCGCCAGCGCCCGCCGCCAGGGTAGCTCCGCGGCGCCGACGAGTTCCAGCCTCGAGCGCAGGGCGGCCCGCTCGATCCGCACGCCGCGCGCGAGGTCGCTCAGGGCCCGGGCGGAGACGCGGGCGGCGAGGCGCTCGCGGTCGACGGTGAGCAGCGAGCCGAGGAAGCCGCCCAGCACGACCGCGGTGGGGTTGAAGAGGTTGATGTAGGTGGACAGGCCCTCCGAGAGTAGGTCGACCTGGCGGGCGACCTCGCCGAGGACGGCGGGGTCGCGGGAGGTGCCCAGGGCGATGTCGAGCTCGTCCTGGTCGAGGACGCGGGCGCCGAGGACGTCGAGGAGGGAGCGCATCCGGACCTCGGCCTCGAGGCAGCCGCGCCGGCCGCAGCCGCAGAGGCGGCCGTTCGTGGCGACGAGGGTGTGGCCCAGCTCGGCCGCGAACCCCGAGGAGCCCTGGAGCGGGACGCCGCCGATGATGACTCCTCCGCCGATGCCGCCCGCGCCGCCGGTGACGTAGACGACGTCGGCCACGCCGTGCGCGGCTCCGAAGAGGGACTCGCCGATGGCGCCGAGGGTCGCGTCGTTGCCGACGGCGACCGGGAGGTCGAGGGCGCGGCTCAGCTGGGTGGCGAGGTCGACGTCGCGCCAGCCCAGGTGCGGGGCGCGGTGGACGAAGCCGGAGTCGGCCTGGACGAGGCCGGGGACGGCGACGCCCGCGCCGACCAGCGTGCGGAGCGACTCCCGCTCGGAGCGGAAGCCCTCGACGATCCCGGTGACGACGCGGACCACCGTGGCCGGGCTCGCGGGCTTGGGGGTGTCGAAGCGGACGCGGCGCAGCAGCTCGCCGTGCAGCCCGACCAGGCCGACGATGATCGCGTCGGTGTCGAGGTGGACGCCCACGGCCGCGAACCGGTCGCCGGGGACGACGGTGGCGCTGGGGCGGCCGATGCGGCCGTCGGGCGCGGTGGTCTCCTCCGCCACCCAGCCGAGCTCGCTCAGCTCGCCGACGAGGTTCGCGACGGCGGAGCGGTTCAGCCCGGTGAGGCGGCCGAGCTCGGCGCGGCTGGTGGGACCGGAGCGGTGCACCAGGGTCGCGAGGCTCGCGAGGTTCGTGCGGCGCAGCAGCGCGTTGCTGGAGGCTCCGACTGCTCCTGCCATGATCGCCTGCCTGTCGCTGGACCCCGACGGGTCTCGGATGCACTCGGGCGCGGCTCCCCCGAGGAGAAGCCGCGCCCGAGAACTGTAGAAGAGAAGGACGAGGAGCGCCGCTGGGCGGCGCCCGGCGTTCGCCTAGCGGCCGCCGGCGCGGCGCTTGTTGAAGATGTCGAACGCCACCGCGAGCAGGAGCACGAAGCCCTTGATCGCCATCTGCCAGGCCGCGTCGACCGAGAGGATGGACAGGCCCATGTTGAGCACGCCCATCACGAGTCCGCCGATGACGGCTCCGACGACGGTGCCCACGCCTCCCTGGACGGCGGCGCCGCCGATGAAGACCGCGGCGATCGCGTCCAGCTCGTAGTTCTGTCCGGCCGAGGCGACCGCACCGCCGGCGCGGGCGGTGCTGACGATGCCCGCGACTCCGGCCAGTGCGCCCATGTTGACGAAGATGAAGAAGTTGACCCACTTCGTCTTGACGCCGGACATCATCGCGGCGAACAGGTTGCCGCCCATCGCGTAGATGTGGCGGCCGAAGACCGTCCGGCCGAGCACGAAGCTGTAGGCGAGGATCAGCACGGCGAGCACGATCAGGATGATCGGGGTTCCGCTGTAGCCGGCGAGCAGCCAGGAGAGGGCCATGATCGCGATGACGGCGATGGCCGACTTCGCCACCAGCGAGCCGATGGGCTCGCGGGGCAGCTCGAGGCGGCGGAGGGTCGCGCGGCTGCGGAGCTGCTGAGCCACGAGGACGACGCAGACGATCAGGCCGAGGACCAGGGTGAGCGCGTCGCGGCCGGCGATGCCGCCGAGGACGCCCGGCAGCCAGCCGGCGCCGATCGCGGTGAACTCGGTGGGGAGGCCGTTGATCGTCCCGCCGGTGAGGAGGACGAGGGTGAAGCCGCGGAAGATCAGCATGCCCGCGAGGGTCACGATGAACGCCGGTATGCCGACGAAGGCGACCCAGAAGCCCTGCCATGCTCCGACGGCGGCGCCGGTGACGAGGGCGACGACGACGGCCGCCCACCAGGGCAGGCCCCAGTTGTTCATCGCGATCGCCGAGATGGCGCCGACCATCGCCACGACCGAGCCGACCGAGAGGTCGATGTGGCCGGCGATGATGACCATCACCATGCCGATCGCGAGGATCAGCACGTAGGCGTTCTGCTGGATCAGGTTGTTGACGTTGCCGGGCAGGAGCAGGCGCCCGCCGGTCAGCACCTGGAAGAGCAGGATGATGATGGCCAGCGCGGCGAGGATGCCGTACTGCCGGAGGTTGATGTTCAGCCGGCGCGAGCGCTTGGGCGGGGTGGAGGGCGTGTTGGCGGGCGTGTCCGCCGGCGCTGTGGTGGTCGTGGCGCTCATCGGGCCTGTTCCTTTCCGGCGGTCATGTAGTGCATGAGGTGCTCCTGGGTGGCGTCGGCGCGATCGATCTCGCCCGTGATCCGTCCCTCGGAGATGGTGTAGATGCGGTCGGCGAGGCCGATCAGCTCGGGCAGCTCGGACGAGATGACGACGACCGCCTTGCCCTGGGCCGCGAGCTCGTTGATGATCCCGTAGATCTCGTACTTGGCTCCCACGTCGATGCCGCGGGTGGGCTCGTCGAGGATCAGCACGTCGGGACCGGAGAAGATCCACTTCGAGAGGACGACCTTCTGCTGGTTGCCGCCGGAGAGCTTCCCCGTGACGGCCGAGACGGTCGGCGCCTTGATGTTCATCTTCGATCGGTACGAGTCGGCGACCTTGTACTCGCGGTGCTTGTCGATCACGCCGAGCCGGGCCAGCCGCGAGAGCGCGGCGGCCGAGACGTTGACGGTGATGTCGCCGATGAGGTTGAGCCCGTAGCGCTTGCGGTCCTCGGTCGCATAGGCGAGGCCGTTGCGGATCGCCTCGTCGACGGTGCGGGTCTGGATCTCCTCGCCGTCCTTGTAGACGCGGCCGGAGATGCCGGTGCCGTAGCTCCTCCCGAAGATGCTCATCGCGAGCTCGGTGCGTCCGGCGCCCATCAGGCCCGCGAAGCCGACGATCTCGCCGGCGCGGACGGTGAAGGAGGCGTCGTCGACGACCACGCGGTTGATGTCGACGGGGTGGTGGACCGTCCAGTTCTCGACGCGCAGCTTCTCCTCGCCGATCTGCGGGTCGCGCGGCGGGAACATGCTGTTGAGGTCGCGGCCGACCATCGCGCGGATGATCCGGCTCTCGGACGCCTCCTCGCCGGCCATCGGGAAGCTCTCGATGGTGCGGCCGTCGCGGATGATCGTGACGGTGTCCGCGATGGCGCGGATCTCCTTCAGCTTGTGGCTGATGATGATGCAGGTGATGCCCTGCTTGCGGAGCTGGTCGATCAGGCCGAGCAGGTGGTCGCTGTCCTCGTCGTTGAGGGCGGCGGTGGGCTCGTCCAGGATGAGGAGCTTCACCTCCTTGGCGAGGGCCTTGGCGATCTCGACGAGCTGCTGCTTGCCGACGCCCAGCTCGAGGATCTTGGTCGCGGGGCTCTCGGCGAGGCCGACGCGGGCGAGCAGCTTGGCCGCCTCCGCGTTGGTCGCGTTCCAGTTGATGACGCCGCGGGTCGACTTCTCGTTGCCGAGGAAGATGTTCTCGGCGATGGAGAGGTAGGGGCTGAGGGCGAGCTCCTGGTGGATGATCACGATGCCGTCGGCCTCGCTGTCGTTGATCGACCGGTACTGCGCCTCCTCGCCCTCGAACTCGATGGTGCCCTCGAAGCTGCCGTACGGGTACACGCCGGAGAGGACTTTCATCAGGGTCGACTTGCCGGCGCCGTTCTCGCCGCAGATGGCGCGGACCTCGCCGGGCTGGACCGAGAGCGAGACGCCGTCGAGGGCGCGGACGCCGCCGCCGAACTCCTTGACGATGTCGCGCATGATGAGGATGGGACTGGCCAACAGGGCCTCACTTCGTTGGGGGGGAGTGGTGTGCGGACGTCGACTACTGCGCGACCTTCGACAACTACAAGGTCGGCAAGCTCCAGGGCCAGTACATCGAGTCGACCCTCGACCTGAAGAACGC